>JAZQLL010000120.1:0-5060 GCA_045542675.1 Oscillospiraceae bacterium | reverse complement strand
CGACTGGACAGGAAAGAACATTTATGTAGGCGATAGCGTACTTGTTTACGATGTCACAAACTTCATTTATGCAAACTCCGCTCCTGCAGCTCCCGAGCTCATCGTTAAATCCGACACAATGATTACTGTTAACACAGTAACTGGATTTGAGTATTCTATCGATAATGGTGCAAATTGGCAGACAGGTGGCGAGTTCACAGGTCTTACTCAGCACACCGAGTATGAGATTCTCGCAAGACGTGTTGGCAGAACATACAATGGTAAAGCAGTAATCACGACTGACCACGCTATTCCTTCCCTTGCAGTTCCCCAGCTTATTTCTAAGGGACACCACGAATTTTCGGTTGTAGTAGTACCCGGACTTGAGTATTCAATCGATGGCGAGAACTGGAATGAGACCGGTGTCTTTACACAACTTGATCCTTCAAGTAAGTATTATGTTGTTGGTAGAAACAAGAAGAACTATGACGAAAAAACCCCTGAACTTGAGATTATAACCGACAAGTATGATAACCCCTATGACAGAGGCGATGGTTCGAGTAACTATATGCCTATGAGCAGATACGATGGCAAGGATCAGTACAATGAGTATTGGTTCGGTCCCAACCTTTCGGTTAACAATAAAGTACCTACCGAGGGTGGATATCTTGATATTGTAGAGGAAAATGGCGAGAGATTCATCAGCATTAAGGCCCTTAAGGATGACGGTACCAATACCGGTAACTTTACACTCAAGGGACACAAAACTTATGGTATGGCTGATCATACAGGTTTCCCGAATACTATTTGGGTTAAGAACTTCTGGGGCTTTGGCATGAGAATCAAGATGAATGATAATGGAACCAACCCCGGTTTCCATTTCTACTTCAACTACGGAACCACACAGACTAGCCTTAAAAGCGGTACAACCTATTATATCATAGACAACAAGACAGGTGAGTGGACCAAGAAGACCATTCCTGCTAGCAACAGATGGCACCTTGGTGAGTTTGATGGTTGGCTTATGATTCCCTTTACAGAGTTTATAAGCCAATCTGGAATGACTTGGGAACAGATTCAAAATACCTGGAGTTCACTCCAGCCCTTCTTGCGTTCAGGCGTTAGCTATGCTAATGGCGAATGGTACGGAGTAGACCTCAGAATAGGCGATACAGTTATAATCGAGGATATTAATACCTTCACAGGTAACTATGCTCCTAACTCAAGTGCCAAGATTGAGAACCAACCGCATAACCACGTAACAGATGAGAACTTCCCCGGCGTTATGATTAATGACTGCGAGGGTGGAGAACTTGGCGATGGACTTTATGGTATCAGCGGCGTAAGAGTATCGGTAGTAGATGTTGTTAAGCCTAACGAAACCACACCCGGTCTTTCAATTGGTGCAGGTTCAGGAACAACTAGTATCTACATCAAGAATGATGCTCTTAACTATGAAGAAATCACACAGGATCAAATGTGGCAGGTTCAAGACTCTGTCGGTCTTTCTGCTTATGTAAGAATTCCCGAGAGCTTTGGCGAGAAAGTTGGATTTACAATTGAATCCCGTGAGGGTACCGAGGCATTCTATAATGGTGGCACTTATTATTACACCGTTTCGGAAGGCAAGGCTATTAAGCAGTACGGACCCATCGAGCTCAAGGCGGGATTTGATGGATATATTATTGTTCCCTTTGATACCTTTGTATATGATACTGTTAACTCAGATGAGATGGTTGACGGATCGTTCTTCTCCCCTAATCTTATCGACTACTTTGGATTCACATTCGACGTTGTTGAATATCCCGGACTTCTTAAGGGTAACATTCTTGTGGATGACCTCTATATGTATCAGAGTCTCCAAGAGGTTGTAACATATCTCTTAAAACTTCAGGGAACAGATGAGTACAGCATCTTTGACAATGTTAAGACATATCGTTATGACGACTACCCCGAGTTCCCCAGACAGATGGCTAATGATTGTAGCGGCGTTGAAGTTGGTAAGGGCATCTACTCTATGACCAACGTATTAGTTGAGGCCGGTGAGAGAAAGGGTAGTGAGAACGGTTGTGCAAATGTAGAAATCGGAAACGGTCTTTCCAACGTTATGTTTGGAAACTATGCATTCTATGAGGATATGGCCGAGGAAGATCGTGAACTCATTATGAGTTCTGAGGGTATCTCCTTCTGGATTAGCGTTCCTGAGGATGCTCCCATGATCGTGGGTCTTGACTTTGAGATTTGTGAGGACGAGAGTGAGTACTTCATCTATGACCCCAGTAAATACTATTACTATGTAGTAGACGATGAAGTATTCCAGGCATTCGGTTACCTTGAGTTCGCACCCGGATTTGAAGGAAACGTTCTCATTCCGTTTGAGAGTCTCTACTTTGATGAGAGTTACTCGGATTACTGGGATGGTGAGCTTACAGACTTGGATCTTATCAACTACTTTGGATTCTACTTTGATACCGATGCTTATGTATCCATCGGTGAAACAGTAGTAAGCATAGATGAAATCGCATTCTATCAGAATGACTTCGATTTTATCGATGCAATCTGGTGTGAAAATACCGGTAACGAGAGAACTTATCTTGAGGACATCAGCTACAATTCGGCAAGAACAGTTGATTCTGATAGTCCCAACACCGGCGATTCGGCTACTCCTATCGCAGTTGTTGCAGGTCTTGCAGTAGTTTCCTGTGGACTTGTGGTTTTCACAAGAAAGAGAAAAGTTTTCGAGAAATAATCTCAAAATAAATGACGGCGCGTTGAAAAAACGCGCCGTCTTTTTTTGTTAAATCTATAGAAAAAACCGAAATAGTATGATATAATCTAATAAAGAATTTTTTAAGGAGAAAGCCATGCCTAGTATCGGTTTTAAAGCGTGCGCCAAAATAAACCTTTGCCTTGATATAATAGGCACCCGCGACGATGGCTACCACCTTCTCGAGAGCGTAATGCAGAGTGTTGAACTTTGCGATAAGGTGAGGGTTGCGCGTCGTGGCAAGGGTATTCGAGTGATATGCCCGGGAGTTGATGTTCCGCAGGAAAAGAATATTGCCTATAAGGCTGCCAAGGCCTTCTATGACGCTACGGGTATACCTGAGGAAAAAGGCGTTACCATTAAGATAAAAAAGAATATTCCGCATAAAGCGGGGCTCGGTGGTGGAAGCGCCGATGCCGCGGCAGTTTTAGTCGCTATGAATAGGCTTTTTAAGACTAAAATGTCGCAAGAAGAACTCTGTAGAATCGGCGAAAAGGTCGGAGCGGATGTTCCGTTTTGTATTTGCGGCGGCACAAAACTTGTTCGCGGAATAGGTGAAATGCTTACTAAACTTGATGACTGTTATGACTGTCATATCGTTATCGTAAAGGGTAGTGATGGCGTTTCGACTAAAGAGGCGTATGAGGATTTTGATAAGGCTACGGATCTTGTCAAACTTCGCATTGAGAAGGTTATTGAGGCCATTTCGCGAGGCGATTTTGAGGCACTTCGCGGAAAACTTATCAACGTTTTTGAGCAAACAACAAGGATTAAAGAGGTTGCCAGGATAGTAGAGGAACTGCGTGCACTCGGTGCCGTCGAGGCGGCCATGACAGGTAGCGGTAGCGCGGTTTTTGGCATTTTCACCAGTCGTAAACAGGCCAAAAAATGTGCGGCGGAACTTAAAAATAAATATCCATTTGTCTGCACCACAAGACCCTCTGTTAAGGGCGTTATGAGAAGTTGTCTGTAAATCGGCGTTGCCGAAAATATATGTGAGGTTTTAACTTATGAAAGACGTTTTTAAAGAAGTGACCCCATCTGCTATTGATAAAGTCGGATTTGGTATCTACCATTTCGGTCAGGGCGGAAAGGATGCTTTTGGTTTTCAGGATAATAATGTTTTCCCTTATCACGGTTATGACAGGGAACAGTGTAACTATCAGGAATCCCTCGGTTATATGAATTTCTATAGTTACCGTCTTGACGAAGCTTCCTATATGCACCTTCGCCGTATGAGGGAACTCGATGCGGTAAGCTGGGTGTATTATCTTCCCGTCGAGCAAATGGAGAAGAATGGCAGAAAGATCGGAATGCTCCGCGCGGGATGGAAGGACGAAATTACTGCAATGGTAGAAGGCGTCAAAAAAGCAGGTCTTTGGGATTGCATTGCGGGTTTCCATTATGACGAGCCTCTGCTTTATTGTGACGGCGAGACTTTTGAGGAATTTTCGCAGTTTATTTCAACCTTTGGTAAGCGCCAGTACGCAGTTTTTTCACTTTACGAAATTCAGGAAGGATTGCACCCCACATTTTCCTCACCCGAATATGGTAAAACGGCACATCTTATAAACCCCTCAAATACACAGTATCTTACCGATATCGGCCTCGATGTTTACGGTAGAACTGATATTGATTATTATAGAAGATATAATGAAATGATGCTCAATGATATTCAGAGAGATAACCTCTATGTCTGGGGATTCCCGACAACCTGGAAAGGCAGACCTAAGCCTGGCGAACAGGGTTATACAGAGGATCTTTGCATTGAAAACCTTGAAATGCATAGGAAACTTCTCGATGAGCAAAGGTATCCCGGCGGACTTTTCTGTTACACCTGGCGCTCATGGAAACTTCCCGATGAGAGTCTGGATTTCCACTTTGACACCAATAATCCCAACCGCTGGAATAGACTTGAGTCTAAAATGATTGAAATAGGTAAGGAACTGGGTCAAATCAAATTAAAACCAATTAAATAAAGAAAAAATGCGCCGCGCTTTTTGCACGGCGCATAAAATTTTGTTCGGAAAATAAGCGAGAACTATTGACTTTTTAAATAATACACAGTATAATAATGTATGCTGCTTTAACGGGCCATTAGCTCAGTTGGTTAGAGCAACCGGCTCATAACCGGTTGGTCCGGGGTTCGAGTCCCTGATGGCCCACCAACCATTTCAAGTAGCATATAGGGGTATAATGTAATGGTAACATACCGGTCCCCAAAACCGTTTTTGAGGGTTCGAGTCCTTCTACCCCTGCCAAGTGCGATAAATCCGAACTTCATTACCGTAATAGGTGATGTGTACGGATTTAT
>JAZQLL010000119.1:0-2866 GCA_045542675.1 Oscillospiraceae bacterium | reverse complement strand
TGCCGTATTCGTCCGCGACCAGCAAGCCGTTGGCGTTGGTTACAAGTCCCTCGGTGGACTTTACAACAACGTTCTGCGGGCCCTGGCTGATGGAAACTATAACGCTATCCGCTTCATAAAGGCGCTCTGTTCCCTCGATGTCGGTAAACGTTCCGTCCTCGTTCTGTATTACGTCGCAGAAGATGACTCCCTCGTCAACGATCTCAACGGGGCGCTTGTTATACTCGAACATAGTTCCCTCAAGCTTGGCGTAGCTGAATTCGTAATCGCTTGCCGCCACCTTTTTGGTGATCGAGAAGCAGGTCAGGTACTCGACCCCGTGTCTTCTCGCGGTTCTCGCCACGTCCATAGCGGCATTGCCCGCTCCAATGACGATAACTCGCTGTCCTAACTTAAATGAGTCGGGAGAGTTGAGATAGTTGATTCCGAAATGAACGTGACCCAGGGTCTCGCCCTTGATGTGAAGCGCGTTAGGCTTCCAGACACCCGTTCCGACGAAGATCGCCTTATATCCGTCGCGGAAAAGGTCGTCGATGCCGATAGCACCGCCGATGTGGGTGTTGGGGCGGATCTTGATTCCCTTCATTTCTATATGACGGTACTGAATATCGTCAAGCACCGTCTTTGGGAGACGGAATTCGGGGATACCGTAGCGCAAAACGCCGCCGATCTCGCTCTTATTCTCAAAAATAGTGACCTGATAGCCGTATCTCGCCAGAATTATGGCGATAGTTATGCCCGCGGGGCCCGAGCCGACGATAGCGACTCTCTTTCCGTTCCAGGGCTGAGGTCCTTTTGTCATTTTGGGCGCGTAGGTGCGGGAAATATACTGTTCAATGGTTGAAAAGTGTACGGGAACTCCCTTTTTGCCGAGAACGCAATGCCCCTCGCACTGTTTTTCGTGATTGCAGATCAGAGAACAGACCGTAGTCAGCGGATTGTTCTCAAAAAGCATCCATCCCGCCTCGTCCAGCTTATTTTCTTTCAATAATTTTATAACTTCAGGAATCGGCGTTTTTATTGGGCAACCCTTGACGCATTGCGGATTTTTGCACTGCAAACAACGGTTAGCCTCGTCCATTACGTGTAGAGCCATAACGTTTCCTCTTTCTTTTTACTACAATACAATTATAACACATACAAAACAATTATTCAATAGCTAAAATATTGAAATTTTCTTCGTCAAAAAAGTCTTTTTTATGACGTTAAGAAAAATCGGCACAATAATACGTGTGAAAAAAGACCACGGCTCAACCGAGCCGTGTTTTTCTGTTTGGTGTCTTCAGACGTGGAAATAAACCCCCAGTTCTACTGGGGGAAGCCAAAAAGCTTCAGCGATGAAAAACCCGGCGAGCTATATGCAAGCCGAGAACTCCATGGTATAATAAAAACGGTTTGACACCGCGAAACTATGGAGGTAAAAATGAAAGAAAATAACGAAATAAAAAGTACGGCGCACTCAAAGTACAGATGTCAATATCATATAGTATTTGCGCCGAAGTACAGGCGGAAAGAAATATATGGACAGTTAAGAAGAGATATCGGAGAAATATTGAGAAAATTATGCGAACAGAAAGGGGTAGAAATAATAGAAGCAGAAGCATGTCCGGATCACATACATATGCTCGTAAGTATTCCACCCTATATAAGTATAGCACAATTTATGGGATATCTCAAGGGTAAAAGTAGTTTAATGATATTTGATAGGCATGCAAATTTAAAATATAAGTATGGATCAAGGCATTTCTGGTGCAGAGGTTACTATGTTGATACAGTTGGACGCAACAAGAAAGTAATTGCAGAATATATACGCACCCAGCTTGAAGAGGACTTTGCCTTAGATCAAATATCGATAAAAGAATATATGGACCCGTTTACGGGTAGCAAGAATAGTTAGGCATAAAAAAGACAGCCGCACGTGAGCGGCTGCCTGTAAATTTAATGCGGTGTCAAACTTTCTGTGCCCCTTTTAGGGGCTCCGCCTGTAATTGCCCCTTATAGGGGCTGTGCAAGCCACCGGTTTCACCGGTGGTCTTGACTGTAATTATGTTTACTCAATAGTATGAATTAATATTCTATGGAAGTATCCTTTGTGTACTTGATGATAGCACATACTGCCAGGATGATTACGATAACTCCGTTTACTGCGCTGCAAATATTAACGTTGTTCCATACTGCGCTTGCGTTAACCACATTGTTGAGAACTACGCTTGTGTTAAATACGGGGATGCAGTAAGGAGCAATACCGGAAGCTGCTACCCAAGCGGAAACTGCGGGGATAAAGGGTACGGCGCTGATTATTACCATGACTAATCCTGCTACAGGGGTGAAAATCTCTGCCTTCTTTGATGTTTTTGCAAGCGTTGATACAAGAAAACTCAAGCCGAATGCAAGGAGCATTGTGCCGGCTACACACTCACCCAACACGAAATCAAGAGTACTAAATATTTTTATCTCGGTCATATAAGGGCAAGCAAGAGCAAATACTTCAGCTGCAACAATAGTAGATATCATGCTGATAAGTCCCATAAAAAATAATGTAATTCCCTTACCAAAAGCAACGTGAACACGTTTTGTAAACACATCGCTGCACTCAGCCTTTACGTCGGCGGGAGCCGTATATCTTATAATATATGGTGCAACCGATGCAATACTCACGAAAATGCTTCCTGTAACAAACACAGGGAACACTTTTCCTACGGCATTTGCATCTGCCAAAAATTCTGTGCAAACAAATGTTAACGCAAAGCCTAACAACATCATGCAAAGGGGCATTAAAGCTGCAAAAAGAATTGTCTTTTTGTTAATTCCAAGGAATTTTGCAATAGTCTTAATAGTTTTCATAATAAACCTCCAAAATTTAAAT
>JAZQLL010000118.1:0-19950 GCA_045542675.1 Oscillospiraceae bacterium | reverse complement strand
TTAGCCTCAAGCTGTTCCTCGTATGCCTTTTCAATCTGCTCAACAGGTTTTCTGATGGTCTTTTTGCAGAATTTTATGACATCAACCATAGTTACACCAAAGGTGATGAAAAGGAATATTACTATAACAATGCAGATAACGATGGCGGCAGCAAGTTTGCCAAACCAGGAATAAAGTGACCAACCGAAGATAGCGCCTGCGATTCCTCCGCCTTTCCCTTCAACGCCGAGGGTAAAGAGATATGAAAGTTTACTAAAGAAACCCTCTCCCTCGGGCGCTATGTCAAAGAAAATATGAAATGCGCCGCTCGTAAGGAACACTAAGATTACCGCCTGAATTATTTTACTTTTGATACTTGATATCTTGCTCTCGAATGCAAGCAGTATTGCGACAAGTAATGAAAGCGGAGCCACCATATATGTAGTAATACCAAAGAGACCAAAAAATCCCTTGTGCATTGCAAGCCAAACATTTTCACCGGGCAAAAATGTTAAAACTCCAAGTATTAGAGACGCACCGAAAAGAATAATAGCCCACAACTGACGGCGCGACTCGCTAACAGTTTTCTTCTCGCTTGCCGCTGAGGAACTCTTTGGGGGCCTGCCCCTTTTCTTTCCTGTAGATGCTTTTGATTTTGTGCTCTTTTTGCGCTTTGTGCTCAAAATTTTCACAGCCTTTATATGTATTTTAGTTTTTTCTATGTAAATGCCTTGCGGCATTTTAATCTTTTTTATCCTCTGTCTTTTGTCCGTTTTCCGACTTATTCGATTCTATCATTTCTTTAAGACAGTCTATAGCATCGGATAGGGAGCCCATCGAGTCGATGAGTCCCTCAGAAACCGCCATTTCACCGCTGAGAATGGTTCCGATATCGCCGACAAGTTCGCTGTTGTTCATCATAAGAGACGAAAAACGCTCCCTGGAAACTTTGGAATTTTTACAAACAAACCCCGTTATTCTGTCCTGAATTTTCTCAAAATAAGAAAAGGTTTGCGGAGCGCCGAGTACCAGACCGTTTATCCTGACGGGGTGAATTGTCATAGTCGCCGAGGGAACGATAAATGAATGTTTTGCCGAAACGGCAAGCGGAACGCCTATGGAGTGACCCCCGCCTAGTACCAGGGAAACTGTAGGCTTTTTCATTCCCGAAATAAGTTCCGAAATAGCAAGCCCTGCCTCAACATCACCGCCAACGGTATTGAGTATAATTATAAGTCCCTCAATTTTATCGTCTTCCTCAACCGCCACAAGTTGCGGAATGATGTGCTCGTACTTGCTTGTTTTAGTCTGCGGCGATAGGGCATAGTGCCCCTCTATCTGACCGATTATGGTAAGACAATGAATGGTGTGCAGTCCGCCCTCGGTGGTTATACTTCCTGTTTGTATGATTTGACTTAGTGCATTGCCGCCGTCGTTTTCATCGTTTTGGCAGGGCGGCTGAGATTCAGATGTGCCGTCGCAGTTAAGGTATCTTTCGTAAGGCATTTTTAAGACCTTCCTTTTTGCATAATATTTTAGGTTATTGTTTGCAAAGAAAAAGGATTTATGCCTTCATATATACATAAAAAATTATACTCTTCTTTAATAAAAAAGTCAATCATTTGAAAGGACAAAAAAAGTTATTAAAAAAAGGTGAATTTTGCCGAAAAATAATTGCAAACAGGTATTCGCTGTGTTAGAATTAAATTAGAGTTTAAAGGAGGGGTGGGAGAGAAGATGCTGGAGTGCGAAAATCGCAAAAATGACAACGCTGTCAAAGGCAAAAAAGGCTTGTCCGTTTTGAAGGCAGTGCTCTTTTCTCTCTTTAGCGCGGTATGTGCGCTTTTCCTTGTATTAACGCTATTTGTAGCCCTTGCTCCGTCCAATGAAAATACCCTCGGATTTTTCGGATATAAGATATTTGTAGCAGAGCAGGATATAGATTCTGCAAATATAAAAGGCGGCTCACTGCTTGTTGTGAAAAATACCGATAATGACGAAAGTTACACCCCAGAGTCCCTTTCTCAGAACACCGTTTTGTCTATAGAAAAACTCGGCGGCGCAATAAAAAACAATTCGCTCTGGATAGCGTTGTGTTTCATGGCACCTTGCGGCGCATTTTTCCTTATTACAATTGCACAAGAGCTTAAGCAAAAGGCACTTAAAAGGGAAGAGGAACTTTTCTTAAAAAGAGGCACAGTATCCCAAACCGAAGAAATAGAGTACGTACAACAGTAAAATTCCGCCGCAAAAACGGCGGAATTTGTTTAAATTACATAGCAATGTATAATAGCGCAATGACAAGCATAATATTGTCCTTTTCCTGCGATAGCATTAAGATAAGGGCAATCAGTATAATCTGGTCGTGCGAAAGCCCGAGCGAGCCTATCATGGAGTATAGGTTTTTGATAAACGGAAATTCGCTTACCGCATCTGCGTGCTTTTGATTCTGATGACTGTTTTGGGCGTGATTAGGCTCACTTTTTAACTCGCTTGTACTTGGCATAGCCGCGCGTGACTGCATCTGCCGAGCGCGCCTTATGGCATCGGCTTTCATTTTGTCTATTTCGTCGTTGGAAAAGCGTTGTTGCCCGTTCATTGAAGTGTTCCTTTCTGTTTAGCCTGAAAACAGGTCGCTGAGATTAAATCCGTGCTCCTTTAAAATAGGCAGTAGCGCCATTATGCGCATTATCGAAATGGCGTGGTCAACCTTAACTGTGCGCTCCTTTGATAAAAGCGGTTTTAGAGCAAGCAGTAGGTTGGCGGCTCGGTCATCGGTTTTTGCCGATGAAATTGCCGAAATAAGCGGTATAAGCCGCGCCATATCAATATTCGGCATGGATGATTTGGGCTCTTCTTTTTTACCGCCTGTAAGTGAGGAAAAAGCGCTCAAAATATCGGTTTCGTTTGCCTCGGGCTTATCTGAGCCGAGCCCTAAACTGTCCTTAAGGGAAGATAGAATATCGGCGCCCTCGCGAGTATTTAAAAAATCGGAAACCTGCGATAAAAGTTTTTCGTCAATCTCCATAAATTATTTTTCTCCGAAAAATTTTTTAAGCATCTCCTGTGCCTTTTTGGAAGATAGAATTTCGCGTGTCTTCTCGGGGTCGCTTAAAACGGCTGAGACCTTATCCTTGTCGCTTTGGGATAACTTTCCTAAGATTTTTTCGCCGTTTTCTCCTGCCGATTTTTTAAGTTCTTCGCGGTCTATACCGAGTTTTTTAGAAGCCATATCAAGAAGCTTGTCATTATTTTGCATATTCAATATGTATCACTCCTTATGATTTGTATTATTTTATGCCATTTTCGTGCTAAATAGAATTTTTTTGGTGAAAGGAAAATGCTTTGTGAAATTTTTAATTGCATCGGATAGCCATGGTGCTCTCGCGCGAATTATCGAAATGATGTTAACCCATCCCGATATAGATAATATTATCTTTCTTGGCGATGGAGATAGAGATATAGATGACATAATGGCGGCATATCCCGAAAAAACCTGCCACGTTGTAAGCGGTAATTGTGACCATTTTTCAAGTCGCCCCGATTTTGACGTTTTTGATATCTGTAAAGTGAGAATCCTTTACACACATGGGCATAGATTCCAAGTCAAGAACGGACTTGCCTCGCTTAAATTGGGCGCTAAGAAACTTGGCGCACAGTTCGCGCTCTACGGTCACACCCATATTCCTAAGACCGATGAGAGCGAGGGGATTATATATTTTAACCCCGGCAGTATAAGGGATGGGCGCTACGGTATACTTGAAATATCCGAAACGCGCAGAGTTACCACACATTATGAGCTTTAATATCAGTATATGAAAAAATGGTGCCGCCGGTGAAATCCGGCGGCACTTTTTTATGAGAACTTAACACAAATTCCGTTGACTAAATCAACGAGTTTTGCTATGGGAATGCAAAGTAAAAGCCATAAAAATGAATAAAGAGGGCAAACCTGCCCGAGAATATTAAGCGGCATATTTGAATAATCCCAGATATTAAGCCTAAGCCCTAAATTCAAAACAACACCAAAACCGAATTCAACCGCCGTTATAACCATCGCACCGATAAGACATTTTCTAAAAAGTGATGCATTTTTTAATCTGTTGTAGATGTGATAAAGCGAGGTAAAACAAACTCCGCCCGCAATTCCCATGGTGAAATGTGTGTAGCGCCGCCAGGCAAGTTCGATGGCACTGTAGGCACCGTAGCCAAAGGTAAAAAGTCCAATGTTTAAACCGACGTTTTTCATAAAATACCCCCTGTAAA
The DNA here is from genome assembly GCA_045542675.1 of Oscillospiraceae bacterium. Classification (GTDB taxonomy): domain Bacteria; phylum Bacillota; class Clostridia; order Oscillospirales; family Ruminococcaceae; genus SIG578. Next base: position 15,705 of record JAZQLL010000118.1, on the reverse strand, counting down.
GTAGTTTTAGTTTACCCCCACAAAAATAAATTATAAAAAAATGTCGAAAAAATGAAAAAAACCTTTGTATTTTAAATTTATATATGTTATAATCAAAATGTATAAATTTCGAAAAATTTAATGGGGGATTTTATTATGGAAAATACAGTAAGCGTAAAAATCTATGGCACAGACTACAAAATCTTAACAGAGGACTCCGAGGAGTACATACTCGAACTTGCCTATGAGCTTGATGCAGATATGAAAAAGATCTGCCAGCGCAGTCCGAGATTTACCGCTACTTCAGCGGCAGTTTTGTGCGCTCTTGATTATCTTGATAAGAAGAACAAAGAGGTTGATACAAGCGACCGTATGCGTCTTCAGATCAACGATTACATTCAGGACACCGCAAGAGCCAGAATCGAGCTTGATGATGCTAAGAGAAAGATTGAGAGACTCGAGCGCGAGATCGATAGACTCAGAGCAGAGCTTCGCTAAATTTAGGAGGAACGGGAACTTATGGGAAGTTCCGCTGTTTTAGATGCGCGAGGAGTGGAGATACTTGCCCCAGCGGGTAGTTTCGATAGCGTAGTTGCCGCAGTCAGATGCGGTGCGAACGCGGTTTACCTCGGTGCAAAGCAGTTTAGCGCCAGAGCTTCGGCGCAAAATTTTGAACTTAATGAACTTGCCGAAACAGTAGCTTTTTGTCACGAGCGCGATGTTAAGGTTTACTTAGCCCTTAACACCGCTGTAACTGACAAGGAGCTTGCCGCCGCCGCAGAACTTGTAGAGAACGCGGCAAGACTCGGCGTTGATGCCCTTATCGTTTCCGATTTGGGCATTGTTTCGCTTGTGAGGAAAATTTGTCCCGACCTGCCGATTCATGCCTCTACTCAGATGGGAATCGCGAGCGCCGAGGGTGTAAAGTTTGCAAGAGAACTCGGTATCTCGAGGGTGGTGCTTGCGAGAGAACTTAGCGGTAAGGAAATAGAGGAAATCACTCGAAACTCCGATATCGAAACTGAGGTATTTGTGCACGGCGCTCATTGTATGTGTATATCGGGTCAGTGCTATTTCTCGGCACTACTCGGCAGTAGGAGCGGTAATAGAGGCAGATGTGCCCAACCCTGCCGCCTTGATTTTGGCATAGAGGGTGAAAAAGCCGCTTATGCTTTGAGCCTTAAGGATATGTCCCTTTCCTCGTATATCAGAGAACTTGCAGATATGGGCGTCACCTCGTTTAAAATTGAAGGCAGAATGAAGCGCCCCGAGTATGTCGCCGCCGCGGTTTCGCTTATAAAAGCGTCCCTTTGCGGCGAGGATAATAGGGAACTTTTAAAACTTTGCGAGGATGTTTTTTCCCGTAGCGGATTTACCGATGGCTACTATAAGGGGAAAATTTCGGATAAAATGTTCGGCTATCGCACCAAGGACGATGTTGAAAGTGCAAAAACGGCGCTTCCTTTGTTGCACGAGCTTTACCGTAAAGAGCGCCAGAGTGTACCCTTAAAGGTAAGCCTTGTGTCCAGTGGTGATAGCGTTACGCTTAAACTTGAGGATAATCGCTCAAATGTTGCGGCTGCATCGTTAAAGGTGCAAAAAACTCAGGATAGTAAGTTTAATAAACAAAAGGTGATGGAAAACCTTTCGCGCCTTGGCTCAACGCCTTATTTTATTGAGCAGTTTGATTTTAAGGTTGAAGATGATGTTTTTCTTGCGCCCTCTGTTGTAAATGCTCTTCGCAGACAAGCGGTGGAGAAACTCTCGCAAATGCGAAGAAAAGCGCCTTCAAGGCAAATTTTCACCCCGCAAATTATAACAAAAAACACGAAAACGAACAAAACGCAAAGCATATATGCCCGCTTTGAAAATATGGGACAGTTAGCGTCAAATTGTGGTCTTTGCGATAAGGCAATTTTGCCAATAAATCAGATTATAAAAAATAAAGAAAATCTCACCCCCGAGATCTTAGAAAAACTTATTGCAGAGCTTCCGCGCCACGCCTTTTTAAGTGATAAGGCGCTTGAAAGGGAAATGAGCGAGGTTAAAGCGCTTGGCGTAAATGAGGTTTGTGTTCAAAATCTCGGTCAGATAAATATAGCAAAAAAACTTGATATGAAAATGATGCTCGGAGCGTTTATGAACACCTATAATAGCGAGGCACTCACTTGCCTTAGTGAAAACGGGGTTACCAGCGCGGTGGCATCGTTTGAACTGTCGCAGAGGGATATATCAGCGCTCAGTAGCGAAATAAATCTCGGCGCCCTTGTTTTCGGCAGACTGCCGCTAATGATAACAAGAGCCTGCCCGCTAAACACAGTTCGGTCCTGTAAAACCTGTAAATCGGGCGGCGGCTTTTTAACCGATAGAACAGGCAGAAAAATGCCGATAGTCTGCAGGGGAGCGGTGAGCGAAATTTATAACGCCGATATCCTTGTTGCCGATGTGTCGGATGGCAAATTTAACTCGGTTGACTTTTTGCTCTGCTACTTTACTTTCGAAAATGAAAATGAGTGCAAAAAAGTGCTTTGTAGCATCAAATCGGGTAAAACACCCGAAATAAACGCCCCTTTCACACGCGGTCTTTACAAAAAAGGCGTAATTTAGATTAATTTTTTATTAAAAAATTAAAATTTGTATTGTGAAAAGGAAAAATAAGGGTTATAATATAAAAGATATAGACTAAATAAAAAAGTGCAATTGGAGAGGAGAAAAATATGTCTTTTTTTAGTAAACTTGGTTTTAATGTTTTTTCTAAGGATATCGGAATCGACCTTGGAACTGCCAATACACTTGTGTATATGAGAGGCAAGGGCATCATTATGCGCGAGCCTTCGGTAGTTGCAAAGGATATAAAGAATAATACAGTTAAATTTGTGGGTCGTGAGGCAAAGGATGTAATCGGTAGAACCCCCGGTTCAATCGTTGCAGTAAGTCCTCTTAAGGATGGCGTTATTTCCGACTTTGCCATCGCCGCAACAATGCTTAAAATTTACATCTCAAAGGCTATCGGAAACTCTGTTTTCAGTAAGCCCAGAGTTGTTATCTGTATTCCTTCGGGCGTAACCGAGGTTGAAAAGAGAGCCGTTAAGGATGCCGCTTATAAGGCAGGCGCAAAGCAGGTTAACGTAATCGAGGAGCCTATGGCTGCTGCAATCGGCGCAGGCCTTCCCATCTCCGAGCCCATCGGTAGTATGGTTGTAGATATCGGCGGCGGTACTGCAGAGGTTGCGGTTATCTCGCTCGGCGGTATCGTAACCGCCCGCTCTGTAAGGGTTGCAGGCGATATGTTTGATAGTTCAATCATCGCTTATATCAAAAAGAAATATAACCTCCTCATTGGCGAAAGAACTGCCGAGGCTATCAAAATTGAAATCGGCTCGGCTTACCCCTATGAGGGCGAGGGAACTATGACAATTAAGGGTAGAAACTTGGTTGATGGTCTTCCTAAGAATATCACCATCGAGGCATTTGAGGTGCGTGAGGCGCTTGCAGATTGCCTTATGCAGATAGTTGATGCTGTAAAATCCACTTTGGAGAATACTCCTCCCGAGCTTTCGGCAGATATTATTGATAACGGAATCACCTTAACTGGTGGCGGCGCACTGCTCCGAGGCCTTGATGAACTTATCACCCATGAAACAGGAATTCCCGTTCATATTGCCGACAATCCGCTTGACTGCGTTGCAGAAGGCACAGGAATGATGCTTGAGGATATTGATAGACTCAGCGATGTTCTTGTTGATGAAGATTAATTTGTGTAATTGAGGGCGCAGGCGGAGAAAATCCGTCTGCTCCTGTTTTCGTTTTAGATGCATTTAGAAAGGGAGTGAAAACAGTTGAAAGACTTCTTTAAAGGCCGTATTTTTAAAGCGATACTCTGTGTTTTGGCAGTTATCATAGGCGTTATGATTTACCAGGCGGCGTCGGGTGGTTACGCTTCTGTGCCCGAAGCGATAGTCGGAACTGTTGTAACTCCTATAGTAAAATTCTCGTCTTCGATTTCAAACGGCGTTGCAGGTTTCTTTAATTCTCTGCTTTCGGCAGGCGAAACCGAGAAGGAGAATCAGAAGCTTAAAGAGGAACTTGCAAGCGCTTATGAGGATTTAAGTGACCTTGAAAAGTATAAGCAGGAAAATGAGCACCTTAAAGAGTTTCTCGAAATTAAGGAACAAAACCCCGATTATAAAATGCAGTCGGCTCAGGTTATCGGTAGAGATAGCGCAGAGAGTTTCGGCTCGTTTACCATAAACCGCGGCTCGTCGAGTGGAATTAAACTCAATTCCCCCGTAATAACCGCCGAGGGTATGGTTGGTATGATAAGCCATGTGGGACCCAATTATAGTGTAGTCACCACAATTCTTGATCCCGAAATAAATGTCGGCATCTACAACTCGAGAACTCAGGAAACCGGCGTAGTCGGCGGCGATGCGGCGCTCAGTAAGAGTGGCAAAACCAAACTTCGACTTCTCCCGAGAAACACCGCACTTCTCTCGGGTGATATAATCGAAACTTCGGGTATCGGAGGAGTTTTCCCTGAAGGTCTCTTAATTGGAACTATAGAAAACATTAAGGCGGAAAATTCGGGTGTTTCGATGTATGCCGAAATAAAGCCTATTGTGGATATCCAGAGCGTAACAAATGTTATGATAATCACAGATTTCTCGGAGGACGAATTTACCTCGCCCGAGAATGAATCTGACGAGAGTGAGATGCAAGAGTAACATAAAAAAATATGACAGGAGGGTTTAAAATGAGTGTAAAGAAATCTCGCACATTTTTTAAGTGGGTTCTTTATGTTGTTTTAGGCCTTCTTGTTTTTTGTATGCAGTCAGCACCTATAAGACTCGGCTTGTTTGAGGATGTTATTTACATCCTTCCCTTTGTAGTGGCGGTTGCCTGCTTTGAGGGACTTGGAGTGTCGGTTTCGCTCGGCGTAACCCTTGGATTTATGTGGGACTATATCGCGCAAAGACAGTTTGGGTTTCATGCGCTTTTGCTCTGCGTTTTGTGTACCGCGGTATTTCTGGCGATGAAATTCTATGTCCGACCCGTATATGTAAGCATTGTCGCTACGATTGCGGTTTGTACGCTTGTGTACCTGCTTTTAGACTTCTTTTTCTTCTTTGTCCTAAGAGGTTACGAGTCGCTGGGCGCTCTTTTGCTGTCCCAGTACCTGCCGTCGCTTTTAAAGACAACACTTTTCGGCGCGGCAATAAGTTTTGTGATTATGAAAATATACTCGCTTAGCCCCGTGAAAGCGAGATTTGATGTCTAAGTAGATTTAAGTTTAAGGTAAAGGAAGTGACGGACCGTGAAACAGACAAATAGGGCAGTTTCAAGAATTTTTATTCTTGGAGCGATTTTTGTCGCAATTCTTCTCGCTTTTGTGGTCCGTATGATGCAGCTTCAACTCATCGATGGCGAGGGCTACCGTCAGATGAGCGGCGTAAGTTATACAAGGGAAGTAACTGTTAAGGCCGCAAGGGGAGAGATAGTGGATAGAAACGGAGTCCCCCTCGCCGCAAACAGAACAGGCTATAATGTCATTTTTGATAAAAGTTATGTAAAAATGGCTGAGGTAAACGATATTATATTAGTTGCCCACTCGATAATCACCCAGCAAAATGAAACCTATAAGGAATCCCTGTCGCTCTCTTCTGCGGCTCCATATAATTTTAAAGAGGGCTATGAAAATTCTGTCGCATCTCTTAAGGCGCGCATCGGCCTGCAGGACTACGCTACAAGCGATAACGTCTGGGCGGCGCTTTGCGAAAGATATAAGATTGACGAAAATCTCTCCGATGCCCAGAAACGCATAATTATGGGCGTAAGATATGAGATGGAAATAAAAGGCTTTACCATAAGCGTTCCGTATACCTTTGCCGAAGATGTGTCTATGGCAACCGTTTCGAGAGTGCTTGAAAAGAGCATTACCTATCAGGGTATAAGCATTTCGGAAGAAAGCGTGCGCGAGTACCCGGACGGAACTATCGCTCCGCATATACTTGGAACAATCGGCCCCATATATGCCGAGGAGTATGCCGAACTTAAGAATAAAGGATATAAACTCAATGACTATGTCGGCAAAAGCGGTATAGAAAAGATTTACGAAAGTTACTTGAAGGGCTCCGACGGCGTTAAGGTTATTGAGTTTGATGCCGACGGAAATGTAATCGGCTCGAGTATGAAGATAGAGCCAATCCCAGGTAATACAGTAGTTTTAACTTTAGATAGCGCACTTCAGAAAACGGCGCAAGCCATTCTTGAGAAGAGAATAAAAGAGATAGCCGCCACCTCGCCTAAGGGCAAGGGAGCCGAAGCCAATGCAGGATGCGTTGTAGCGCTAAATCCTAAAACCGGCGAAATTCTCACAATGGCAAACTATCCCTCTTATGATATATCGCAGTACTATTCCAATTATTCCGAACTTTTAAATAACGAGCAAAAACCCCTTTTCAACAGAGCCTTAAACGGTGCCTACGCTCCCGGCTCTACCTTTAAACCCTGCATGGGCGTTGCGGCCATGTGTACCAATACCATTGTACCATCGTCAACCGTAAGTTGCGGCAGAGTATATGAGTACCTCGGAATGAAATTTACCTGCATGGGTCACCATTCTAATATTAACCTTGAAAATGCTCTTAGAGTTTCCTGCAATATCTTCTTTTATGATGTCGGAAAGAGAATGGGAATAAATACAATTAATGAGTATGCCTCAAACCTCGGACTCGGCGTAAAAACCGGAATTGAACTTCCCGAAAACACAGGTAGACTTGCAGGTCCCGATTACCGAGAGTCTATCGGCGCGCAGTGGTACCCGGGTGACGTTTTGCAGGCATCAATCGGTCAGTCTGATAGTATGTTCTCTCCGCTTCAGATAGCCGTTTATACCGGTACAGTGGGAAATGACGGCGTCAGGATGGAGTCGCATATCGTTAAGAAAATCGTTTCCTACGATTATGAAACTGTAGTGTATGAGCATAAGGAAAAGGTGCTCTCAACAGTAGAAAATGTAAACGGTGCATTCAAGACCGTAAAGGACGGTATGTACCTCGTTTCAACCAAGGGAACGGGCCGCTCGGCTTTTGGAAATTATCCCATAAAAGTCGGCAGTAAAACCGGTTCTCCCGAGAACTACGGCAATAAGGCGGCTAACGCTATTTTCACCGCTATAGGACCTCTCGACGATTGTAAACTGTCAGTTGCGGCGGTTGTTGAGTATGGGTTTAACGGAAATAAAGCGGCGCCCATTGTTAAAGAAATATTCGACAAACATTTCTTTGAACAAAACGAAATCAACTCGCCTTCGACAGAAAACACCCTTTTAAATTAAAAACTTGTCTTTTTGTCTTTACAAGCGAAAAAAAATTTGCTATATTATTAAATGTATAGTGTAATTTATAGAAACGGGGAAATAGCATGGGCAAGATAATGCTTGTTACCTCCGGAAAGGGAGGAACGGGAAAGTCAACAGTAGCGTTAAATCTCGGTATCTCTCTGGCAAATGAAGGAAAAAAAGCGGTAATTATTGAGCTCGATAGCGGTCTTCGATGTCTTGACCTTATGCTCGGGGTCGATGGCATCGTTTATGACCTCGGAGATGTTCTCTCGGGTAAATGTGAGGCGCTCGATGCCGTTTATGATAGCGAACATTATCAAAATTTAAGCCTTATGACCGCGCCCGCCAGCGTCAGTCAGAAAATGGACGCAGAGAGGTTTAAAACCCTTTGTAAATATCTTGCGCTTAAATTTGATTTTGTAATTTTGGATACTCCTGCAGGAATCGGACCTGCGCTTACCCTTGCGGCAGGCGTTAGCAGTAGCGCAGTGATAGTTACAAACATTTCGCCCGTAAGCGTAAGAGATGCCGAAAAAGCGGCTATGATAGTTTCAGATGCAGGCGTAAAAAGGCTTCGTCTTGTAGTGAACAAAATTCCGCTTGAGGTATCGAGTAAAACAGTTCTGCCCGATTTTGATGATATTATCGATAGGGTAGGCGTTCAGCTTATCGCCCTTATCCCTGAGGATGAGGCAATAGCCAAAAGCGTCCCCGAAAGGACAAAAAAGGAAAAGAAAAAGAGCGCAGGCATTCTGGCGTTTTCGAATATGGCAAAAAGAATTTTAGGACGGGATGTACCGCTCCTTTTAAGATAAACACTACATACGAGAGGGGAACGAACTTAGTATGAACATAGCTTTAATGGCACACGACGCAAAGAAAGAAATGATGGTTCAGCTTTGCATTGCGTACAAAAAGATTTTAGGTCAACATAGATTGTATGCAACAGCGAAAACCGGAAAGCTCGTTTCCGAGGCAACAGGTCTTGAGGTCGTTAAATTTCTAAGCGGTGACCAGGGCGGTGACCAGCAGATTGCGGCAAAAATTTCCTGGAATGAAATTGATATGGTTCTTTTCTTAAGGGACCCCAATAACCCTAATAAAAGAGCAAACGACCCTTGCGATAATAACATAATCCGCCTTTGCGATGTAAATAATATTGCAGTGGCAACAAATATGGCAACTGCCGAGGTTCTCATCCATGGACTTGGCAGAGGCGATCTTGACTGGAGAGATATAGTTAAAAACTCCTAAATGAATTTGGCTTTGACCGAAGAGGGAAAAGGAACATCGGCCCTACAGAGAAGGCGGCATTTTGCTGAGAGCCGCCGAGCAAGAGCCCTTTTAAGACACTTCGTGAGCCTAAGCTGTGCATCAGCCCGTCGGCGCGGTAAAGCTAAAAGAGGAGCGGAAAACCGCTCAATCGGGGTGGCACCGCGGGTGTTGCAAAACGCAAAACTCGTCCCCTTGCAAAAACGTCTTGTTTTTTGCAAGGGGTTTTTTTATGTAAATTTAAAAAAGTGAGGAAAAAGAAATGGCAGCTTTAATTTCGGCGCCCAGAGGAACACAGGATACCCTTCCTTGTGATAGTGCAAAATGGCAGTATATTGAGAAAACGGCGAGAGAGGTAGCAGAGCTCTTCGGCTATAAGGAGATAAGATTTCCTACATTTGAGCACACCGAACTTTTTTGCCGCGGAGTAGGCGATACGAGTGACGTTGTGCAAAAGGAAATGTATACCTTTGAGGATAAGGGTAACCGCTCAATAACCCTTCGTCCTGAGGGTACCGCATCAACCGTTCGTTCGGTTTTAACAAACGGTCTCTTAAATGATGCGCTTCCCCTAAAGGTTTATTATCTTACATCCTGCTTCAGATATGAGAAACCCCAGGCGGGCAGACTTCGTGAATTTCACCAGTTTGGTATGGAGTGCTTCGGCTCAAAAGAGCCTATGGCAGATGCTCAGATGATTGCCTCAGCCGATATGTTTTTCAAAACTCTCGGTGTTAGAAATCTCACCCTTGAAATAAATTCAATAGGTTGCCCTGAGTGTAGAAAGAACTACCATGCGGCACTCAAAAATTATTTTGAAAGCAAAAAAGCGGACCTTTGCGGCACCTGCTTGCAGAGACTTGATAAAAACCCTATGCGCATACTCGACTGTAAGAGTCCCGTTTGTAGCGAAATTGCAAAGGACGCTCCAAAGGTGCTTGATTTTCTTTGCGAGGAATGTGAGAGCCACTTTGAAAAGGTAAAATCCTATCTTGAGGCAATGAATATTCCGTATAAAGTAAACCCCACCATCGTTCGCGGACTTGATTACTACACCAAAACCGTTTTCGAGTTTGTGTCAAACGAGATTGGCGCACAGGGAACAGTCTGCGGCGGCGGTAGATATGACGGTCTTGTTGAAAATCTAGGCGGTCCCGCCACCTGTGGACTCGGTTATGCGCTCGGAATTGAGAGACTTTTAATGCTTATGCAGGCGCAGAATATCGAGTTTCCCATAGGGAAGCCTTGCGAACTTTATATCGCAACAATGGGCGATAAGGCGCAGGTTAAGGCAAGCGAACTTGTAAATGCTTTGCGCTCTGAAGGCTTCAGCGTTGACTGTGACCTTATGGGCAGAGGCATTAAGGCACAGATGAAATATGCCAATAAAATCGGCGCCGAATTTGTAATCGTGCTCGGTGATAATGAGATAGCAGAGGGTAAGGCTAATATTAAGGATATGGAAAGCGGCGAGGAAACCGAGATTTCGCTGAATGCCGAATTTACAAAGCAGTTTTATGATAAAAAACTCTCCCGCGCTTGCGATAGCGTTTTAAAAAGCCTTGAGAATATGAGTAAATAATCGGAGGAAACCAAAATGGATATTAAAAATACAATGAAGGGACTTAAGCGCACCAACTATTGCGGAACCCTTAATATGAATAACGTGGGTGAAAAGGTCACGGTTTGCGGCTTTACCCAGAGAGCAAGAAACTTAGGTACACTGCAGTTTATCGATCTGAGAGATAGAACAGGTATCCTTCAACTTGCTTTTGATGATAATAGCAATAGAGAACTTTTCGAACTCGCTAAAACTGTTCGCAGTGAGTTTGTACTGATGGCTGAGGGAACAGTTCGAGAGAGAGAATCCAAAAACTTCGACATTCCCACAGGCGAAATTGAGGTTTATGTAACCGACCTTCGTATTCTGTCAAAGGCTCAGACACCGCCTTTTGAAATTGTAGAAAACTCTACTGTTAAGGATGAACTCAGACTTAAATACAGATATTTAGACCTTCGTCGCGCCGACCTTCAGCAGAATATTATTAAGCGCCATAAGATTGTAAAAGCGGCGAGAGACTTTTTTGATAATAACGGATTTATCGAAATCGAAACCCCCATTATGATAAAGTCAACTCCCGAGGGCGCAAGAGACTTCCTCGTGCCTTCGAGAATCCACGAGGGCAAGTTCTATGCTCTCCCGCAGTCGCCCCAGCTTTATAAGCAACTTCTTATGGTTTCGGGCTTTGATAGATATGTTCAGTTTGCAAGATGCTTCAGAGATGAGGACCTTCGTGCAGATAGACAACCCGAGTTTACCCAGATTGACCTTGAAATGTCATTCGTTGACGTTGAGGATGTTATGGCAATCGGAGAGGGCTTTGTAAAGCACCTTTTCAAAGAAGTTATGGAAATTGACCTTCCTATGCCGATCCGCCGTATGACCTACCGCGAGGCAATGGAAAAATATGGCTCGGATAAGCCCGATGTGCGCTTCGGATATGAAATCTGCGACCTTACTGATATTGTAAAGGGTTGCGACTTTACAGTATTTAGTAGTGCCGCCGAGGCAGGTAGCGTGCGCGCAATCTGCGTAGAGGGTGGCGCCGGCGCTTACTCTCGTAAAGAACTTGATAAGTTAACCGAGCAGGTAAGAGGAGTCGGCGGTAAGGGTCTTGCATGGGCAAAGATAACCGAAGAGGGAATTCAGAGTAGTTTCGCTAAATTCTTAAAGCCTGAGGAAATGGACGCTATAATTGAGCGCACAGGCGCAAAACTTGGTGATATTATCTTTGTTATTGCCGATGTTAAGAATAAGATAGTGCTTTCGGTTCTCGGTATGCTTCGCCTTGAAGCCGCCAAGAAAATGAATGTAATTGATGATAATAAGTGGGCATTCTTGTGGATAACCGAGTTCCCATTTTTTGAGTGGGATGAGGATCTTAATACCTATGTTGCAATGCATCACCCCTTCACCTCGCCCATGGAAGAGGATATTCCTCTGCTCGATACCGACAAGGGTAGCGTTCGCGCTAAAGCTTATGACCTTGTGTTAAACGGAATTGAGCTTTCGAGCGGTTCAATCAGAATTACAAACCCCGAACTTCAGAAAAAGATGTTCTCGGCTCTCGGTCTCTCGGACGAGGAGTCACATGAGAAATTCGGCTTTTTAACCGATGCATTCACCTTCGGCGCACCGCCTCACGGCGGAATGGGTCTCGGACTTGACAGACTCGTTATGCTTATGCTCGGTGCCGATAGCCTTCGTGATGTAATCGCATTCCCCAAAGTTCAGAATATGATGGAACTTATGACCGAGTGCCCCGCAGTTGTAGATGAAAAGCAACTTGAGGAGCTTCACATCTCAGTAGTAAAAAAAGAAGACTAAAAAAGAAAATCGGGCAAGCCACCGCTCGCCCGATTTTCAAAAAAATTATTCGTAGTCTCTATGTCTGAATAAGAGTGAAATACACCAAAGTCCTGCAACGCCGACAAGCGTGAAGATGATTCTGCTTATCAGCGAATCTGCTCCGCCGAATAACCAGGCAACGATGTCAAATTGGAAAAGACCAACGCTTCCCCAGTTGAGCGCGCCTATGATAACAAGGAGCAGGGCTAATCTATCAATGAGTTTCACTTCCAACGCCTCCTTTTGCTGTGATATTGTGTCACACCCTTATTTTTGTTAAAAAGAGGCGAATTATACCTAAATTTTTAAAAAACGGAGAAAAAATATGAGTAAGGTAACCTGGAAACCTTCAACACTCTTAGGTCCCGTACCTGCAGTTTTAGTAAGTTGCGGCAGTATGGAAAAACCTAATGCACTAACGATTGCCTGGACGGGAATAATAAATTCCGACCCGCCGATGACATACATTTCGGTTCGTCCCGAGCGTCATTCCTATAAACTTATAAAAGATTCGGGCGAGTTTGTTATAAATTTAGTTCCCAGAAGTTTAGTCAGGGCAACCGACTTTTGCGGCGTGCGAACCGGCGCAAAAATGGATAAATTTAAAAAATTAAAACTTACCGCCGCAAAGGCAGAAACAGTTTCGGCGCCCATCATAAATGAAAGTCCCATCTGCCTTGAATGTAAGGTAACCGAGGTTAAAAAACTCGGAACTCACGATATGTTTTTAGCCGAGATTACTGCAATTCAGGTCGAGGATGAGTATATCGATGCCGATGGAAAACTCAGAATGGATAAATGCCGACTTGTTGCGTATTGCCATGGCGAGTATTTTGATTTAGGCAAAAAACTTGGCAGTTTCGGATTTTCGGTTAAAAAGAAAAAGAAATAATCAGTTTGCGTAAAACTGCGGAACATTGCCTACTATTATCGTTTCGGCGAGCGTAAGTTCGGTGTTGATAGTTGCCGCGGTGGTGTAGCCGGGAAAATAGCAGCACACATTTATTGACACATCAAGATAAATGCGGTGTATGGTCTGATTGATGCCCGACTCCTCGAATTTGCTTAAAATTTCGGTTTGGACATACTGCGAGGAAGAAACCTTAAATGGAATTTTGGGTCCCGTTTCGGTTAAAAATTCGGGTCCTAAAAGCGTTCCTAAATGCAGATGAAAACTGAAATTTTCAATTTCATTGAGCGCATCGGTTACCGATAGCGCAAACGCCGCTTTAAAACGGTTTACCATCATAGTATCGGTTTCTATAGATGTAACAATACCGTTTTCATCTCGGGAAATGTTTGCAAGGTCATCGTATTTTAAGTCGAGTTTTTCGATTTGCTCTAAAAGTGTGCGATTTAGTATGTAAACTGAATCTGTCCTGGCGCAGTCGCGTACCTTTCGCTTTATAACCGGTCTGATTCTTGTGTCGCAGAAAACGAGCAAAACCGCAACAATAAGCGAAAATGAAATGAAATAGTATAGAAAAATCGGCCTTTTTCGGCGTTTTCTCAAAACACGGCGCACAACACCACCCCTTTTTGTAGGGTATGATATTTGTAAAAAAATTGTTCCTTAAGATAAGGAGAGTTAAAATGGATACAAGAGAAAAATATGTTTCGCCTCTTTCAACTCGCTATGCAAGTGACGAAATGCAGTATGTATTTTCGGAAAAATTCAAGTTTACTACCTGGAGAAAACTCTGGGTGTCGCTTGCAAAGGCGGAAAAAGCGCTCGGCCTTAATATTTCCGATGAGCAGATTAAAGAGATGGAAAGCAATATAGATAATATTAACTTTGAGGTGGCGCAGCAGAGGGAAAAAGAGGTTCGCCACGATGTCATGAGCCATATTTATGCCTTCGGGAAACAGTGCCCCAAGGCAGAGCCTATTATTCACCTCGGAGCAACCTCTTGCTATGTAGGGGATAATACCGATGTTATCATTTTGCGCGAGGCTTTAAAAATCGTAATTAAAAAGTCCTGCGCAGTTTTAAAAAATCTGTCAGATTTCGCTTTGGAATATAAGAATTTACCCTGCCTTGCGTACACCCATCTTCAGCCCGCACAACTTACAACAGTAGGCAAGCGTGCAACTCTTTGGGCAAATGAACTTGCAATGGATATTGAAAACTTAGAGTTCCAGCTTTCCAGACTTCGCCTTTTGGGTTCCAAGGGAACCACAGGTACTCAGGCAAGTTTTATGGAGCTTTTCGATAACGATGAGGACAAGGTTAAAAAAGTAGAAGAGCTTATCGCAAAGGATATGGGATTTGAGGGCTGCGTCGCCGTTTCGGGTCAGACCTACTCGAGAAAGGTGGATGCTTACATCCTCTCGGCGCTCTCGGGCGTTGCCCAGACCGCTTATAAGTTTTCAAATGACCTTCGCCTTTTGCAGTCGTTCGAGGAAATGGAAGAGCCTTTTGAGAAAAATCAAATAGGTTCATCCGCAATGCCCTATAAGCGCAATCCTATGCGTTCTGAGAGAATTTCGGCGCTCGCACGATATGTGATTGCGGATGCTTTAAACCCTGCATTCACTGCAGGAACACAGTGGTTTGAAAGAACGCTCGACGATAGCGCAAATAAGAGAATAAGCGTTTCAGAGGCGTTCTTGGCGGTCGATGCAATACTTAACATCTTTATCAATGTAACCTCGGGTATGGTCGTTTATGATAAGGTTATAGAGCGCAGAGTAATGGAAAAACTGCCCTTTATGGCAACCGAAAATATTATGATGGAATGCGTAAAGCGTGGCGGAAACAGACAGGAACTTCACGAGAAGATAAGGGTTCATTCCCATGCCGCCGCCGCACAGGTTAAACTTTACGGCAAACAGAATGACCTCATAGAGAGAATTGCAAACGATAGCGATTTTAATATAAGTTATGAGGAAATTTGCGAAAAACTCGATCCCGCTCTTTACATTGGCAGAAGCGCAAGCCAGGTTGATGAATTCGTAAAAGAGGTCACAGAGCCCATTCTTTCAAGAAACGAAATTTCTCAAACCACCTCTCAGCTAAAGGTTTAAAAAATATCCCCGTCTTTAAAAAAAAGACGGGGATAACTTTGTTTATTTATAAAATCCCTGACCAAAATATTTTGGGAGGGATTTTTTTGTATTATAACAAGGTGGAAATTTGCGGTGTCAACACATCAAAACTCAAGGTGCTTAAAGAGGCCGAAAAGATGATGCTTTTAAAGCAAATGCATAGCGGAGATGCAACTGCGCGCGATAAACTCATTGAGGGGAATTTAAGGCTTGTTTTGAGTGTGATACAGAGATTTTTAAACCGCAACGAAAATCTTGACGACTTGTTTCAGGTTGGCTGTATCGGTCTTATAAAGTCGATAGACAACTTTGATATAACACAAAATGTCCGTTTTTCAACCTATGCAGTGCCTATGATAATCGGCGAAATCAGGCGCTACCTTAGAGATAATAACAGTATAAGGGTAAGCCGAAGCCTCAGAGATACCGCCTATAAGGCAATGCAGGCTAAAGAGGCGCTTACCGCGCAGCTTGGTCGCGAGCCTAACATTTCGGAAATTGCAAAACACCTTTCGATGAAAAAAGCAGATGTTGTTCTGGCGCTTGAGGCAATCGTTGAGCCGCTTTCGCTCTATGACCCCGTTTACTCAGACAGCGGTGACACCATTTATGTGCTCGATCAGGTAAGGGATATGAGCGATGATTCCGATTGGAT
>JAZQLL010000117.1:0-3367 GCA_045542675.1 Oscillospiraceae bacterium | reverse complement strand
TCAGAACACCTTTGCAACTCACCAGTATCTCAATTCGGTTAAAATAATGGATAACGAAGAATTTAAAGAAAAATACTTCGAGTATCAAAACAAATATAGTTTCTAATTTAAAATCCCATCTGCTAAGTGCAGATGGGATTTGTTTAGATGTATTCTCTTGTAACGGTAGAAGAAAGATATATGGGATTTACGGGGATCTCGGCATAATCTCCAATTTGCGCATTAACATTTTCGCCATCAAGCACAATGCTCGTCATGCCAACTCTGCCAAGTGAAACACTATTCTTCCCGTTTACCTTACAAATAAGCGGTGTAGGATTTATAAGAAGTTTAAAGTCATTAAACATATAACGCAAAATATCGATAAACCTAAAGGTATCATTCGCTTTGCAAACGGTTACACCGTCAGCATATCCCGCACTTACACAAAGGATTTTTTGATTTTTCTTTGTTTTATAAAGTGCAGCATATCCAATGTTATGACCCTTTGGAAGCGTGCGGATATCGTTTATTTTAGCATAAAATTTGCCAACCTTAACAAGACCGGTGTTTCCGCAAAGCAGAGGAACTCTGCCAATTAAAGCGGAACCTGCGCGCACCGCAGTAAGATGCATCTGCGGAAAACGGAAGATAGCAGTTGAATTACATATATGCTTTACGGGAATTTTTATTCCATTTTCCTCAAGTTTTTTAATAAGAGTTGTGAAAATCTCAAACTGCTTAATAGAAGGCCTCATGTCCTTATTAAACGCCGAATGAAGATGAGTAAATATACCCTCAACACAAATGTTGGGTAGCGCACAAATTTGACATATTTCGTCAAATTGCTCAGGGTGAAGACCAAACCTACCCATACCCGTATCAATCTTAATATGGGCAGTTACCGTCTTTTCCTTTTTTACTGCAATATCCGAGAGTTTTTTTGCGCCGTCAAGACTGTCTACAGTAGCAGTAATGCCATCATTAACGATAATAAGCATATCGTCCTCTGTTGCGCAAGGAGTCATAAGCAAAGTTTCTGCCTTAGGGCAGGTTTCTCTTAAAAAAGAAGCATCCGAAATATCGGTAACGGCAAAATGTTCAATTCCATTTTCAAATAAAATATTGCAGTAAGGCGAGAGACCCATTCCGTATCCATTGCCCTTTAAAACAGCATATATTCTAGCGTTACCGGTTTTTTCATTAAGCACTTCAACGTTTTTTGCTATATCACTACGGTCAATAACAAATTTTTTGTCCATCTTTTTAGTTCCTTTTATTAGTGTTTTTTCTTTCCTTGATTTTTAATCCTATATATTGTTCTGGTGCAAATCGAAAGAAGATGCCGTGCTTTTTGCATTGTTTTATAAATAAAAGGTTTAGTTATAAGTTCGTATTCGCCGATAAACTCAGTAAGCTCACCCGAGAATCCTTTTTTAAACTTGTAAAGTCCATATAGGGGATTTTCAGGAGTTAAATCGCCCGAAACACCGCGGAAATCGTATATATCGCATCCACTGTCAACCGCCCAACGAATCATCTCAAGTTGAAGTAAATAGTTAGGCATAACGTTTCTATAGGCGTTGGAAGATGCACCATAAAGATACCAGACTTTATTACCATATTTTGCAGCAAGAGTTCCTGCTATGGGTTTACCCTCATAGTACGCCATATAAAGTCTGACATTTTCGCCAAGACAATCGAGCATACTTTCAAAATAAGATAGGGGACGGGTTACAAAATTATCTCTCATACCAGTTTCAAGCATTATTTCGTAGAAGGTTTTTGCCATTTCTTTGCCTTCAATTTTGACTTCTACGCCATTTTTCTGTGCAACTCTTATGTTGTATCGGGTTTTACTGTGAAATGCCGCCATAAGTTCATCTATAGTCTTGTTCTTAACATCAAGACGGAAAACAAATCGCGGCTGGGTGCCCTCAAAATTCTTGCCGTTTTTACCCTTAAAACCTGCGCTTTCAATAACAGAAATATACTCTTTTTCTTCGATTTTAACATCGGGGTCAATCATAAGTACGCAGGCATTATGCTTTTTACCAAGTTCCTTTGAATCCTCAATGAGTTTCGAGAGCATGGCAGTGTCTGTTATGTCACATACAGGACCTCTGGGAGCGTATAAAATATTATATTTTGTGTAGGGAAGGCGACGGATAAGAAAAGCAATAGAACCGACTATTTTCCCATCGTCATTTCGCTCCAAAACAACCTCATATTTCCAGTTGTTTTTAAGTTCCGCCCACTGAGGAGACTGCATAAAATGTCCCTTTGGATGCGAGATTAAAAACTCTTCGTATTCCGTACGTGTTTTACTTGTCAAAAGTTCCAATTTTATTTTCCTTCGCTTTCTTTTTGTTTTAAGTAATCGCAGATAATTTGGGCCTCGTTAAAAGGATGTTTTACTCCCTCAATTTCCTGATACATTTCGTGTCCCTTGCCTGCAATCAAAATGACATCGCCGGGCAGAGCTGTATCAATAGAGTAGTGAATAGCCTCAATTCTGTCTGTAAAGGTAATATACTTGCCACTGGTTTTATTAATTCCTGTAACAATATCAGCAATAATATCCTCGGGATTTTCAAATCTTGAATTATCAGAGGTCAAAATACTAAAATCAGCATACTTACCTGAAATTTCGCCCATCTCAAAGCGGCGCATTTTAGGTCTGTTTCCGCCGCATCCGAACAGACAAACAATTCTTTTGGGAGAATACTGACGTAGAGTTTTAAGAATTGTCTCAAGACTCACTGCGTTGTGAGCGTAGTCTATGATTATAGAATAATCCTTTGTATTTCCGACAAGTTCCATGCGTCCTTTAACAAAAATATTGGAAAGAGCAGAAACTATTATATCTTTCGAAATGCCGAGCTTAAGTGCAACAGATATAACCGCAAGACAGTTTGAAACGGTAAATTCGCCGGGGACATTTGCCTTAACAAAAAAGCTTTCATTTCCAAAAACACAATCAAAGTTAACACCGAGATTTTTTCCTTCTCGATAAAGATTTATATTGTGAGCAGTCAGATCTGCATCAGAGTGTATTGCAAAGGTTGAGATAGGGCAAAGCGCATCATTTGTCACTTCTTTGTAATGCTTATCATCGGCGTTTGCTATGCCGAACTTGCACTGTTTAAATAATAGCGCTTTGCACGAAAGATAATGCTCAAAACTATCGTGTTCACCTTTGCCGATATGGTCGGGCGAAAGATTTGTAAATACACCTATATCGTATGTTATACCGCATACCCTATGCATCATAAGTCCTTGTGAGGAAACTTCCATAATAACATGGGTACATCCTGCTTTTTGCAACTCATATTAGTACTTATATGTTTCGTACGATTCAGGAGTTGTGTTAACAGAATCAATTTTC
>JAZQLL010000116.1:0-2858 GCA_045542675.1 Oscillospiraceae bacterium | reverse complement strand
AGGTATATGCTGATGTTATCCTAAACGGCGGCAAAAATGAGCAGGCATTCCTGCTCGTAAAGGCACAAATTGAACAGATACTAAATAACCTGAAATAAATAAGAAAAATAAAAAACAGGCATCCAAACGGATGCCTGTTTTTTGCGTTACTAGTTTAGATGCCATTATCATCTAACAAATAGTGCAGCATCTTTTGGGGATTGTCTAAAAATGTTTTTGTAATCTTAAAGTGATCGGTGTCCTGATAATTTACGTTTTCAATCCCTTCTCGCGAAAACTCTAAAATCTGCGCATCGGGAAAAGCCATTAAAATGGGAGAGTGGGTTGCGATTATGAATTGAGAGTTTTTCCTTACTAACTCGTTAATTTCAACCATCAGGGTAAGCAGTCGCATTGGTGACAATGCGGCTTCGGGCTCATCTAGGATATAAAGTCCGTTGCCGAAAAAACGGTTTTGAACAATTGAGAGGAAGCTTTCTCCGTGTGACTGATTGTGCAGAGAAACCCCACCGTAACTTTCGATTACACGAGGGTCAAAAGATATAAGATTATCCATATCATCAATGTTGGTGGCAACATTGTAAAGGCTTTCGGCGCGGAGAAAAAATCCGTCCTTGGCGTGTGCGCGCTTGGCAATTTTGATATGCTCAAAAAGTTCGGAGTGAGTGGCATTAGTTGAAAAAGTAAAGTTTTTCGAGCCACCCTCGGCATTAAAACCGTACGCTACCGCAATTGCCTCAAGCAATGTGGATTTACCCGTTCCGTTTTCACCCACGAAAAAAGTGACATTTGAAGAAAATGATAACTTTTCTTCTCTTGAAAGAAACTCTATTACAGGCAACTCATTTAGATATGAGTTTTTGGGGAGTTTGTTATCGAAACAGATTTCACAAATGTAGTTTGCAGATGCCACATCATCACCCCTTAAAACAATTGTATCATAAACACTTGTGTAAATCAAGAAAAACAGGTAGCCCTCTTAGGTATCTGTTTTTCATTGGTGGCACGGGAAGGACAGCTGCCAACGGTCTTGTCAAATTCTCTGCGGAGAATTTGACTTCAGTCACCTCGCGGCTCTGACAGTCCACCGGACTGTCATTCACTACCGCTCGGCCGTTCGCTTTGCTCACTACCTTCGACTTATTCGCCCTTCGGACTCATAACCCTTGTGGGTTAGTGGAAAAAACTCTCTAAACGAAAAAATAACGGGTACCCATTTGGGTATCCGTTATTTGTTGGTTGCGGAGGAAGGACTTGAACCAACGACCTTCGGGTTATGAGCCCGACGAGCTACCAACTGCTCTACTCGGCGATATATAATTTTTATATCAAGGCCTTACGCCTTAAATAGCTTTCTTCTGCTCGTCGGTCTACGCCCGACGGCTTCCTTTTGCGGTCCCCGAAATCAAAGATTTCGACCGCGGCAACCGCTTATGCCTCGCTTCTTCTCGCACAGCGAGCGCTCAGCAACGCGTCCAACTGCTCTACTCCGCGATATATAATTTTATGTTTCCCTTTCGGGTACAATATATTATATGCCAAAAGCGGCGGTTTGTCAATAGTTTTACCGAGAATATATGAAAAATACCTTTTTATTTATCTTAATCTTTGCACAAAAATTTTCTTTTACTTTTCTAAAAATTATGTTACAATGAAATCAGCAGGGAGTGATATAAATGAAACCTTGGAAAATAGTCGTGCTTATTTTATCCATTTTGGCCGCCATTCTTGTAATCTTAGCAGGCACCATTCATCTGTCTCGGCGCAACGGCGGTCCTTTTACCAGTTTCAGCGATTTCATATCAGCGATTACAGACAATTTAAAAAGCGGTGAAACCGAGGTTTCCGATTCCCCCATCAGTGACCGTATGCCTCTCGAACTTGGAAACTGCAAACGCCTGCGCGGCAAGGTTGCGGTTGTAGTTTTATTTGTTGACGACTTAGAGAGCAGGTGGACACATCAACTGACGGAAATGTACACACGCGACCACATAGAACCCGCCTTAAAATTCCTGGAAGCCGAGGCGGAGAGGTACGGCGTTGAACTTGATATGTATATTGCAGATATATACAGCTCCGACAATGGCGAGGATTACGAAGTTAAATATGACGGCATAGTAGGAGACCTTCATTCTGAAGACAGAGCGCAAGACCTTTTTGACCAGATATCTTACCAGATAGGTCAAGGGTCGCCCGTGGCTTTAGATGCTACCTATCACTATAGAGAACAGTGCGACGAGGTTATCTTCCTCTCGGTTTTAAACAAGGGCGGTTACTCATTCACAAGACTTCAAAATAAAGAATATGATGTTGAGTTGTTCGAATATTGTGTGCTGTTTTATAACACGATGTCTGACGATTACTCAACCTCAGAACATATTCACTGCAGCGACACAACGGCGCACGAGATACTCCACCTTTTTGGCGCTGAAAACCTATATGAAACATACAGCCGAGAAAGAATAGCCCGAAAGCTTTATCCTAAGGATATTATGCTGGGCGACTACTCCAACCTTAAGGATATGAACATGGGCGAGTACACCGCTTACTGCATCGGATGGACACATAAAACTCCCGAATGTTGTTTTAAGCCGGGATGGTAAATACATAAGCGTTTAAAATTTTCTCTTACAAACAACAAATGAACCGGGCGCCGCATGGCGCCCGGTCCTTTTATTTTTATTAACTATTAAAAGAATACTTCTGTAGCCTTCTTCTTAATCTCTGCAGATGCGATGAAGGGAATTCTTGTTGTATAGCCGTTCTTTGCAGCAACGATTTGTTTTGCGGGCCAATCGAAGATGTCTCTGTTCCAGGTGTTTACTGTGTCGTTATAAAGCTCACGAGCAGCAGTAATC
>JAZQLL010000115.1:0-2931 GCA_045542675.1 Oscillospiraceae bacterium | reverse complement strand
CGAAATATTTCTTTGGCCTATGTTAAGTCCGTCGGTATTTGACACCATATCAAGAAATTTAACCACATTATCGAAATTATCAAGCGGCTCGCCTATTCCCATAAGAACAATATGCGAAATGCGCTCGCCTATATCGCTCTGGGCCTTATAAACCTGTCCGAGAATTTCGCCTGCGGTAAGGTCGCGCACCTTTCCCGCCTTAGTCGAGGCACAGAATTTACATCCCATTGCGCAGCCTGCCTGGGTTGAAACGCAGATACTGTTTCCGTACTTATAGCGCATTACAACAGTTTCAACTCTCTGACCGTCCGAGAACTCGAAGAGGTATTTTACAGTTCCGTCAATCTGCGAAACGAGTTTACGGGATATTTGGGGCATCGAAATGCAGAAGTTTTCCGAAAGTTTCTGGCGCAGGTTTTTATCGAGATTTGTCATTTCATCAAAACTCGACACGAGTTTTTTATGCAACCACTCATAAATCTGCTTTGCGCGGAACTTAGGAAGTCCCATCTCAGTTGTTACCTCTGTAAGCTCTGAAAGATTTAATGAGCTTATCTGTGTCATACTATGTATCCTCTCACTTTTTTCTTAAACTGCAAACAAAAAATCCATCGCAGTCATCTGTATCTGGCATAAATGTTTTACAAAATTCGCCGTTTTCACTGATGCTCAGTGGGTGCGGCTCAAAGTCGGCGTTTTGCTTTAAGAAAGCGTTAACGACATCTTCATTTTCCCTACGGTTTAATGTGCAGGTAGAATATACGAGAACGCCGCCTTTTTCAAGATATTTACTCGAATTGTTGAGAATTTTAAGTTGTGTTTCATAAAGGGTATTTAAGTCTATCTTTTTAAGTCGGATTTCGGGTTTTTTACCGATAACACCGAGTCCCGAGCACGGAACATCGCACAAAATTCTATCGAATTTTCCGAGATTCTCATTAAAAACAGTGGCATCCTGGACTGTGGGTTTAATATTTTTAATATCAAGCCTTTGAGCGCCGCTTTTAATAAGGCTTACGCGGTTTTCGGATATATCGCAGGAAACGACCTCTGCGCCCTGCGACATCTGAGAAAGGGTAAAACTCTTACTGCCCGGTGCGGCGCAAACATCTAAAATTCTCTTAGCTTTTTCTACATCAAGCGCCTTACAAGCGCACTGGCAAGAAAAATCCTGAAAATAGAATTCTCCGCGCTCAAACTCCTCAGTTTTTACAAGATGCGCCGATTTTTCTATTTTTAAGCAATTTTCTACATCGGTTTTACAAGCGAGCGTTTCATTTTTCGCTAGTTTTTCTATCAAATCCTGCTCTCTTAATTTATTGGTGTTAACTCTTACATACTGACTGTTATTACTATCAAAGGCAGAAAAAATACTGATGGTTTTTTCTCTACCAAATTGACTTTCAAAAAGCGAAGTTATGCTCTCATCTGCCGAGAGAAGCACGCTTAAATATGCCTTATCACTTTCCTCGGGAAGAAGTACCTTCTTCCCCTCTCGTATTTTGTTTCGCAAAGCGGCATTTACAAAGCTTTTTGCAAAAGATTTCTTTGTAAAGTAACAAAGCTTTACACTCTCGTTAACGGCGGCGCTATCAGGAATATTAGGCATATAGAGGAGTTGATAAAGTCCCATCCTGAGTATACAAAGGATTTCTTTATCAAGGCGGTCGAGTGGCTTATTCGAGAGTTTTGAAAGGTTAAAATCAAGCAAGATTTGCTTTTCAAGGGTGCCATAAAAAAGCCTTGTAGCAAAGGCTTTATCCTCTTTCGAAATCTCCGCCTTAGAAAGCAGAGAATCGAGCACGATATTTGAGTAACCTTTATCCTTTTCCACCCTCAATAAAGCGGAAAGGCAAACCTCTCTTGCGTTTTTCATCTTCTATCGTTTCTCCGTGCAAGTAAAATAAATCTCAGTAGGTTGGCAAGCGTTGTAATAAGCGCCGCAACATAGGTAAGCGCCGCGGCGGAAAGCACCCTTCTTGCCCCCGAAAGTTCCTCATGTGCAAGCACACCTGTAGAATCAAGGGTCTTGATCGCTCTACGGCTTGCATTGAACTCTACTGGCAGGGTTACAAGTTGAAACAACGCTATTGCGCTATATAAAATAATTCCCGTCATAACAAGCGGCTCAAACGAAAACAAAATTCCGAAAATAATAAGGAAAGGAGCGGCGCTTGACCCTAGATTCGCTACCGGCACAAGCATATTCCTAAGTTTTATCGGGGCGTAATTATTCGCGTGTTGAACGGCGTGTCCCGCCTCGTGCGCCGCGACTCCTATAGCGGCGACGGAGGTACTGTTATAAACCGAATCGGACAGTCTTATAACATTGCTTTTAGGGTCATAATGGTCGGTTAAATTACCGCTCACACGCTCTACAGACACGCTATTAAGTCCGTTAGAATCGAGAATTTGCCTTGTAACATCGGCGGCGGTAAGCCCTATTCGGCTATTTACCCGACTATATTTATTAAATGTTGTTTTAACGCGGATTTGCGCTACCAGAGCAATAATTATTGTCGGAACAACTAATATAAGATACCAATAATCATAATAAAAAAGCGGCATAATAATTTCCTTTCAAATCAGGCGAAAAGGCTACCTTTCTCAAATCGGTGTCCTCTCAAAAACTCCTCAGCAGACTGCATTTTTGAGCCTTCAAGTTGCACCTCTAAAAGTTGAAGTGCACCCTCACCGCAGGCGATAATAAGCTTTTTATCATCGATTATCTCACCGGGTGCTCCCTCACCCTCGCAGGCGACCGCTCTATAAACCTTAAAGCGTTTGCCGCCCAAAAATGTGTAGGAAACGGGCCAAGGATTAAGTCCGCAAACAAGGTTTGCAAGCTCATCTGCGCTCTTAGTAAAGTCCAAAACCGCCATTTCTTTACTGAGCATCGGCGCGTAAGTGGACTCGCTATCATTTTGAGGG
>JAZQLL010000114.1:0-13932 GCA_045542675.1 Oscillospiraceae bacterium | reverse complement strand
AAATTTGATGATGAGGAATTTGTATTCGAAGCAAATGGACTCTATGCGTTAAGATTTATCTGCAACAGCGTTGTAAACGATTTAACCTTTACACTCGAAAGTTCGCAGTATAATGCGGTTTGTACCCTTAAAAGATGTGTTGAGAAGCCGTTTGACGACGGCGTTATAACAGGCACAAGCGACGCGGTTTACATAAGACAAAGTGAGCCCGAAATGGAAAATTTCTTTAAATTTTATGTAGGTTCTCAACTTGGTGACCTGCTTATTTTCCGCCCCGTTTACAGATGGTCGGGCACGCGCAAATACAGTCCCGAAATTTTCAGTAAATATGTCCCTCTACTTAACAAAATGGGAATGAAATATGCAAATATGACCGACGGCAGAGAGCCCGCAGGCTACTGCTCAAATCCACCTATTGAGGACATGCAAAAGACCGAAAACGGTATTGAAAGCGGATTTTTAGGCAGACAAAAACACGAGCGCGACGGTTCCTACAACTACTGGTCAGAGCGTTCCACTAAAAGCTATGAGGCAGAGCTTAACAGCGACCTTATGCTCAGAAATTTCATAAACAATCCCGAAACTGCGTCCCACGCTTCTGCATCGCCCAAAGAGATCTATTATCATGGCAACAGGCGAGTGTATTACAGAAGCGAGAATATGCCCAATGATATGCAGGGCATGCGCGATTATGTAGTTTCAAAACTTAACGAAAGCAGGTACAACAACACAAGGCACACCGGTCCTTCAATTATGTTTAAGTACCTTTACGATAGCGGCTACGATTGGGTTGGTGCAGAACTTATGTACGGTCCGATTGAACCGGTTGTTGCGGCGATGCGCGGAGCATACCGCTCATACGGCAAGAGTGGTGGTTTCGGCGCACACCACGCGCTACAATGGTCAACCTCGCCTCACGACAGTGAGGCAAAATACAGGCGTTACCGACTTGCGCTCTATCTTTCCTATATGCACGGAATAAGTGAAATAAATCTTGAAGAGGGTCTTGTGCATTTAGAGGAGTATTTTTCGGCGCACAACCGCTTCTCCCCTGCCTGCAAAGCTTACATAAAATCTCAGCAAGATTTTAACCGCTATATTAAGTCGCACACAAGAAGTGGCGAGTTTTACGCGCCGTTTGCCTTTGTTCACGGAAGGTGTGACGGATTTTCGGCATTCTCCCGTACAAGAGTTTGGGGCAATGACAACTTTAAATTCTCCGATGCCGAAAGAAGTTGGCACATTTTAAATACATTCTATCCAAAGAGTGTTATTGACGGAATTTACAGGCACCACCCCGACGAGACCAAGCCACTAGGTTTCTACACGGGCACACCACGCGGTAACACAGATATTATTCCTATTGAGAAACCTCGTTTTGAGCCTTACAAGGCAATTTGCTTTACAGGTTATAACATGGCAGTTTCAAGCGATTTGGACGCTCTGCTCTCCTATGTAAAAAATGGCGGAACACTTATCTTATGTTGGCCGCATCTTTCAAAAACAACTGACAGAAAAGCAATCGAAAACGGAGAATTTGAGTACATAGACCATCCTCTTTGCGATTATCTTTCCTCTTCAAAACAGTTTGTTGAGGATAGTTACATAGGAAAAAAGATAACCGTCTGCCCCGATATTAAAGCCGACGATGTTATCGCTACTACAGATTCTGGAATCCCCCTTGCAATAGTTAAATTCGTCGGAAACGGTCGCATTTTCTTTATAAATGCCGAGGAATATCCTGCAAACGCCTGCGTAAAGCCCATTTATGAGACAATTATCTATAGTGTTTCGGATGATATTAATGCCGAAGAAAAAACATATATAAGATGCGGCGAGGATGTTGGGTTTACTATTTTCGACCAGGCAGATGGATCAAGGCACATTTATGTTCTGGCGGTTGACTGGTACAACGACCCCGACAAAATCAGAAGCGCCAAACTTAAAATCGGCGGAAAATATCACGATATTTCAGTACCTTTCGGCTCAATGCTCAAAATAGTTGCCAAAGGCGATGTAGCGGCTTGGAGCGAGAATGAGGATGTTGAAATTCTGCTCATTTCATCCGACATCGTTACTCTGCAGGGCTACGGCAAGCAGATTGTACATTTTGTGTGTGGCGGCGAGCATATAACCCGAGAAATTGATTTTACTAAAAAGCCCCTCAGGGCTATTAAACTATAATTTGCGGAGGCAAAAACGTGAACAAACAGCAACTTACTACAATTGCATCTCGCATTGGACACAGTATGCACCAAAACGGAGCGGAAATTTTCAGAACAGAAGATTCAATGACAAGGGTGCTCGCGGCTCTCGGGGCTACCGACATTAATGTTTTTGTTATCAATTCGTGTATGATTTTTTCGATGAAAACCCCCGATGGCAAGGCGGTTTCCAATATGGAAAGATGTCTTGAAAAGTCTACAGACCTTTACAAGATCGATAAACTAAATGCCCTCTGCCGCAGGATTTGCGAGAGCGAAATGAGTTACGATGAGATTATTTCTGAGATTGATAAAATCGACGGCAAGAAAACCTATCCAATGCCTATAAAATGGCTCGGTTTTATCCTTGTATCATTAGGATTTGCTGTTATTTTCGGTGGCGGATTATGGGAAGCCTTGGCGGCGGCGGTGGCATCGCTTATAGTTTATCCCCTCATTTTCGGGATGGAAAAAGTAAAGACGGGGATTTTCTTTAAAAACATTATTGCGAGCGCGCTTTTAGCTCTTATAGTAATTCTTTTTAACGCCTTTATATTCCCTATTCAGATAGACAAAACCGTTATCGGAATATTTATGAATCTTGTTCCGGGAATCGCTATCACAACCTCTATGCGAGATATAATTGCAGGCGACCTTATAGCAGGCAAAAATGCGCTTACCGAGGCTATCATCATCGCGCTCGGAATGGCAATCGGCGCAGGTTTTACACTTGCCTCGCTGGGCTTTTTAATGTAAGGGGGCGGCGATATGATAAAAGATATTATTTCACTTATTTTCGCCTACATTGCCTGTATGGGTTTTGGTTTTCTATTTAATGTAAGAGGCAAACTTTTGTTTATCTCCCCCATCGGCGCGGTAATAAGTTGGGGCGTGTATCTCCTGTTTGACGGATTTGTAGCGAGTCCGATTATTTGCAGTCTTATAGCAACTATGGCGTGTGCGCTGTTTTGCGAAATCATCGCGCGCGTTATGAAAACTCCGGTAACTGTTTTTATGATAATCTCGATTCTGCCGCTTGTCCCGGGAAGCGGAATTTACTACACAATGGTTGCCTGCATAGGCGCCGATTACAACGGATTTCTTATTAAAGGAATCGAAACAATCGGCATCGCGGGCGCTATCGCGGTGGGAATGATTGTGGTGTCTTCCCTCTTTAAGATTGCTACGGCGATAAGCAAAAACAGACAAAACAAACAAACTTCATAGTAAAACAAAAAGCCCTCAAATCAACCTAAGTTTTGAGGGCTATTTTACAACTATGGTTGATTTCTCTCCACTCAACCAACGGTTTGTAGATTTTTAAGGCGGTTTGGCCTATACTTAAAACAGAAGGAGGCGGACTTATGGACCAGGTTAAAATCGGAAGTTTTATTGCAGAACGCAGAAAAAGTGTCGGTTTGACACAGATGCAGTTGGCAGAAAAACTGAGCATCACCGACAGGGCGGTTTCGAAATGGGAAAACGGCAGAGCGATGCCCGATTCCTCGATAATGCTTGGGCTGTGTGATATTCTGGGAATCAGTGTAAATGAATTATTAAGTGGAGAGAAAATCAGTGTGGAAAACAGCAATCAGAAAAACGAACAACTTTTACTTGATATAGCGAAAGAAGTAGAGCAAAAAAACAAAACAATCTGGACTTCTATGTGGGTAATTATGATTGTGAGTATGATAGCCCTGTTTGCAGGTGTCTTAATCGCCGCATTTTTGATGCCCGAAGGAATATGGCAACTTGTCACAATTTTCGGAATTTGCATTTTATTTTTAATACCGTGTTTTTACGCATTAAAGCTTGAGGTAAGTGTCGGTGCTTACAGGTGCAAAAATTGTGGCCACGAGATTGCGCCTACCTATAAAGAGGCACTGTGGGCGATGCATAGAGGAACTACCCGTTACTTAAAATGTCCCAAATGCAACAAGCGCACATGGTGTAAAAAAGTATTGAACAAATAATTTAAGTTTGTAAGGCAGATAAAAAGCAGAAATCCTACCCTACAAAAAAAGGGAGGGCACTATTGCCCTCCCTTTATTTTTGCAGTTTTGGGTTTTGTTTATCTGGGTTCTTTCATATTGCAAGATTTATCGAAACTGGGGTTAAAGGCATAGAAGTTTTTGGCGTCTAATCTGTCTTGTACAAGGCGCAGGGCTTCTCCGAAGCGCTGGAAATGATTTACTTCTCTCTGTCTTAAAAAGCGGATGGGGTCCTTTACATCGTAATCATCAATGATACGAAGGAGGTTATCATAGGTGGTTCTCGCCTTTTGCTCGGCGGCAAGGTCTTCGTGCAGGTCGGTTATGACATCGCCTTTGGACTGGAAGTAGGCGGCAGTAAAGGGTACGCCTGCGGCGGATACGGGGTAAACGCCGGTTGTATGGTCAACATAATAAGGCTCAAAGCCATATTTCTTTATATCCTCGGGCGACAGGTCGCGGGTCAGTTGATGCACTATAGCACTGATCATTTCCATGTGGCCGAGTTCTTCGCTGCCGATGTCTGTAAGGATTGCTTTTACTTCATCGTAGGGGGCGCTATATCTCTGGCTAAGATATCTGAGTGATGCGCCCAGTTCGCCGTCGGGACCGCCGAGTTGCGAAATTATAGCCATTGCGAGCCTGGGATTAGGCTGGGCAATTTTTACGGGGTACTGAAGTTTTTTATCGTAAGTCCACATACATTTGTCCCTCACTTTCCCAGGGCCACGGGCCCTTTACCCACTCAAAGTACTCGCCATTCACATTATCCTCGGCGCGCAGAGGGCCGAACATCATTTCATAGGCGTTTACGGCATCGTTCTTTAAGAACTGATACTGGGTAAAGTAGTCGAGCGCTTTTTTATCATCGGGGTGGGTATCAAGATACAAGTTAAGTTCATCAAGAATGAAATCAAACATCTGAACTCTTTTCATCATTTTTTCTCTGCTATTCATTTTATTATCCCCTTTCCCAAAAAAGGAAAGTCAAGCGACGGGAAGGCGGTTCCTCTCTCGAGAGCCTTTTCGTCGTCATATAAGGTTTCCCATCTCTGCCAGGGCACGTAAGCCATGGCAAGTGAGCATTTATCCTGAGGAATATTGCAGTTTTTTGCTTCGCAGCATTTTCTTTTCATTTCCACTGCTATTTTTCTCCTTTCGGTTTTAGGCGACCGCAAATGCGGTCTAGTTCATTTTATGTCTTGTACACTTTTTTTGTGAAAATGAAATTTTTTCTTGTATTTTGATTAACCTGGGTTTATAATAACTTTAGTTAAATTTCTCTTTTAAAAGGAGTCGTTATTTATGATTAAAGTCGGAATTTACGGCTATGGAAATTTAGGTCGCGGCGTTGAGTGCGCTGTAAAGCAAGCGGGCGACATGGAGCTTGTTGCGGTTTTCACAAGAAGAGCGCCCGAAACTGTTAAAATACTCACCGAGAGCGCAAAGGTTTTGCACGTAAGCGATGCGCCTAAAATGGCAGATGAAATCGATGTTATGATTCTCTGCGGCGGCAGCGCTACTGACCTTCCCACACAGACACCCGAGCTTGCCGGGATTTTCAATGTGGTTGACAGTTTTGACACACACGCTAAAATCCCCGAGCATTTTAACAATGTTGATGCG
The DNA here is from genome assembly GCA_045542675.1 of Oscillospiraceae bacterium. Lineage (GTDB taxonomy): Bacteria > Bacillota > Clostridia > Oscillospirales > Ruminococcaceae > SIG578. Next base: position 8,111 of record JAZQLL010000114.1, on the reverse strand, counting down.
GCGGCAAAAAATAGCGGCAAGGTTGCTGTCATATCAGCAGGCTGGGACCCCGGAATGTTCTCATTAAACCGCCTTTATGCACAGGCGGTACTCCCCGTCGGCTCCGATTACACCTTCTGGGGCAAGGGCGTAAGCCAGGGACATTCTGATGCGATAAGACGAATTGATGGCGTTTTAGATGCAAGGCAGTACACCGTTCCCATCGACAGTGCTCTTGAGGCAGTACGAAGCGGCTCAAACCCCACCCTTACCACCAGGCAAAAGCACAAGAGAGAGTGTTATGTTGCAATAAAAGAGGGCGCTGACAAGAAAAAAATCGAGCGCGAAATCGTTACAATGCCCAACTATTTTGCAGATTACGACACTTCGGTGACATTTATTTCGATGGAAGAAATGAGAGAAAAACATTCATCTCTCCCCCACGGCGGATTTGTTATCCGAAGCGGCAAAACCGGTTGGAACGGCGAAAACTCGCACATTATTGAGTACAGTTTAAAACTCGACTCCAACCCCGAGTTTACTGCCAGTGTTATTGCAGCGTATGCCAGAGCAGCGGTAAGGCTCAGCAGAAACGGCGAGTGCGGATGCAAAACTGTTTTTGATATTGCTCCTGCGCTTCTTTCAGAAAAAGATGCTAAAACTCTTTACAAAGAAATATTATAAAAAAAATGCGGACTGAAACTCAGTCCGCATTTTTATTTTCCAGTTTTTTTCTTAGATAGTACTGCCTTTGATACTCCTTTATTTTATCTCTGTTTTTACTGCGCCACTCCTTTCGACGCTCTCTCAGGTGCTCTTTATTCTTAAGACCATAGATTTTGTTCTTTTCTATGATATTTTCACGATTTTTCTCGAAATAGGCCCTATCGTACGCGCTTTTACGTTCTCGGTTTTCAAGCCTATACTTTTTAAATCGCTCGCGATTTAGGGTATAATACGCCTGCGCATACGCCATTTCTTTTTGTCTATTCTCGGTTTTGTACTCTTTTTTTCTTTGCAGTGCATATTTTGACATTTTTCGAGTAATTTTTTCATTTCGCTGTATTATAATATCTTTATCTATACTATTTGACAAAACATAATCATCAAACTCCAGTTTGTCATTTACGCAATCTTCATATTTACAATTGAAACAATTCATATCGCAAACAGCCTTTGCACACATTTTTCATTCTCCTAACCGCCATCCGCAATTTTACTATTTTTTACGTTTTGCAAAACTTATGTCTATATTTTATAGCATTTTTTGCATTTTGTCAAGTATTTTTTTAAAAAACTTGACATTTTGCAAAGTTTGTAGTATTATGTCAAAAGAGGTCAAAAAATGTCGAAAGGAGAATTATTATGTTAAGACTTAAGACGCTCAGAAAGAAACAGGGGTTATCTCTCAAAGATTTGGGGGTAATTTTAGGGGTTAAGGAGAGCACTATTTCACTTTATGAAAGCGGCAAGCGCGAGGCTCCCTACTCTACGTTAAAAAAACTTTCGGAAATTTACTCGGTTTCCATTGATTACCTGCTCGGAAACAGTAGCAGTATAACCTCGCAAACAGTTGAAGTACCCATTCTTGATTCCGTTTGCATAGGAGAGGGTGAAATTGAATATTGCTATCGCGAGAAAAAAATGCCTTTTATGCCCAAGGACGATAATGATTACTTTTTCTATCTTGCAAGCGATTTTAGCATGTCACCACAGATATCTGCAGGTGATGTTGCTATCATAAAAAAGCAAAGCGAGATTGAGAGCGGCCAGGTCGCCGCGGTAATATACGGTCAGGATTCCATTGTCCTGCGCCGTGTTGTACTTAAAGACGATGTTATCGTTTTGCAGGCGTTTGACCCGAGTGTAGCGCCGAAAATCGTTGAAAATATCGACGAACTTACTATTCTCGGCAGAGTGGTTGAAAGCATTAAAAAATGGTAAAAAAAGACGGAGAAACTACTAAAAGTTTCTCCGTTTTTTTATATTCATTTATCAGATACTATGCTTGGAGGTGTTTTAAGATGCCCAAACTTAAAGAGCACGGCGAGTACAAGTCAAATGCTATGAATATGCTTGCGCTTGTTCAAAACAGAACTCGCACACCGGCAAGGTTAAAGCGAAAGGTATCAGATATTAATTCGCTCAGAGTTAAGAAAACTGTTGAGCAGAATCAGCTTTGATGAAAAAATCAATAGGTTTTAAAATCACAAAGCTATTTCACCTTCACGGCGCAGATTTATTCTGCGCTGTTTTTTTGCCCTTTGTTAAAGGCAGCGTAACTCTTAAAGCTGTTATCCCTTGCCTCTTTATGTATAATAACGCGGGGCTTTTGCATAACAACTGTTGCATTATCGGGAACATCCTCAACAACCACGCAGTTTGCACCGATTCTCACATTGTTTCCAATCTTGACTCCGCCGATAATCTTAGCGCCCGCGCCAATCATAACATTATCGCCGATAACCGGGAAACCGGTATGCTTACTGCCATCGGCGGTATTGGAACCGATGGTTACCTGATGAAAAATGGTGCAGTTTTTACCTATTGTTGCGCCTGTTGAAATAAGAATTCCGTTAAGTCCGTGCGGAAAGGTTATTCTACCGTCAATTTTAGTTTGCTCTACGATAGATGCGTTGTTTCTATAGCAAATTCTGGTACAACGAAATCTATAATATCTTTTTAAAAGTTTATTCTTTGTTTTTAAAACCTTATCTCTATATTTCCAGAATGCCTCAAAATCCGGACCTACAAGAATATCGCGAAGTGACATTTTATTTTCCTCCATTTTCGTTTATATATATTATATAATTTTTAGGAAATGCTCTCTCTATAAGCTTGCGCTCTTCTTTTGGTGTGTGGGTGTAGACGGTTCTCATTTCGTCGCTGGGCTCAGGCAGATATTCTCCCTTTCCCTGCGCTCTTGCGCCCTTCCACACCGCCTCAAAGTTGCCCAAGAGGTCGAATGTTAACCTGGTTCCCATCTCTGTTATCTTTTGATTTAAAGAGGTAATATCCTCGTTTTCCTCGAGTTTGAACTCTCTTTGAAGCAGAATATCGCCTTCATCTATTTTAGGTGCAAGCTTATGCAAACTGACCGCCCACGTCTCTTCCCTATTTAAAATTGCCCAAGGCATCGGCCAAGGTCCGCGACCGCGCGGCAGAGGCGAGGGATGGATATTTACTGCGGGAATTGTAACCCTCTCCACAGGTATTCTATAGGCATATCCTGCACAAAAAATGAGGTCCGCTCCAAACTCATTTACAAGTCTATCAAGTTCCTCAGCGGTTACTTTCTGCTCGGTAAACTCAATTTTATTTTCGGCGGCCAACGCTTTTATTTTGTCGTTAAAATCGACCACACCGTCAGTTTTAAAACTGAATATCTTTATTATCTGACAATCCTTATTTTCTAAAATCGCCTCAAGGCAGGGCGAAAACAAGTCGTATCCAAAGTAAATTATTTTCACAAAAAAACTGCCCTTTCAACTATACTTTTATTATTATACCACACAAAATTTCGGTTTGCAACAATAGTATTTTTCACAGTTTTTTCAATAAATTAACAGATTTTTTAAAATTATTTTGGTAAAAATAAAAAATACATCTTGAATATCTTTTTGGGATATGATATGATAAGTAAAACACAGGGCAATAGCCTTGCGGTCACTTTTTTAGAAAGGATTGTTTTTTATGGTATTTGAAAAGATTCAAAAAATTCTGGCAGATCTTCTTTCAATCGATGAAAATTCCATCACTATGGATTCTTCTATTATCGACGATCTTGGCGCAGATTCTCTCGATCTTGTTGACGCGATCGTTACCATCAACGACGAGTTCGGCGTTGAAGTTCCCGATGACGAAGTTGAAAATCTCCGTACTGTCGGCGATGTTGTAAAGTACATTGAAGCTAATATGTAAGCTTACACTGTGCGGCTACCGAGAGGTAGCCGCTTATTTTTTTGTTTTTATTGGCTTTTTGGCGTAAAATCGGTAAGTTTGGTATTGAAAAAAAGTTTAAATGTGCTATAATGTTATAGATTGGGATTTGTTTTGATTTTTCACTTACACAAATACCTTTTTTACATAGCAAAATGAATGGAGGAATTTTTATGTTCTGCTCTAAATGCGGCGTACAGGTATCCGACAATTCGGCATTCTGCCACAACTGCGGTGCGGCTATACCAAAGCCGGTTTCAAGTATGCCTACACAGTCTGCGCAAAATACTGTTGAGACCCAAAGCAGTCCTGTGCAAAGCCCCTATACAACACCTGCAAGCTCAAATGCTAATCCATATTCCTATCCTCACTCTACACAGAACGTATACACAGTTCCTACCTACCAACCGGTTTATAAGCCACAGCCCGAGCCGGATAGCAGCAAAAACGGTTTCGCCGTCTGTTCCCTTATTCTTTCGATTTTAGGTGTTATCCCATGCTTTATTAACATCGTTCCTGCGGTTCTTGCCCTCATATTCTCTATCATCGGCAAGAAATCCCAAAATCGCGGTATGGCAATAGCGGCATTTATTCTTTCAATTATCGGAATTGCGCTTGCTGCTATTATGATAATTGCGCTCATCTCGGAAGAAACGTATCTTTATGATTACGATTACACCGGCTCAGACTTCGGAATGTATTTTTAATTAAATTACTGATATAAAACAGACAAGGAAGGATTTTCACTGTGAACAAGGAACTTTCAAAGGTATATGACCCCCAAAGCGTTGAATCGAGAATCTATGATTTCTGGATTCAGGGCGGATATTTTCATACTAAAATTGATAAAACTAAAAAGCCGTACACAATCGTAATGCCCCCACCGAATATTACAGGTCAGCTTCACATGGGTCACGCGCTTGATAATACCCTTCAGGATATTCTTATCCGTTTTCGCAGAATGCAGGGCTACTGCGCTCTGTGGGTTCCCGGAACCGACCACGCTTCTATCGCAACCGAGGCGAAAATCGTTGAGGCCATGCGCAAAGAGGGTCTCACCAAGGAAGGTATCGGCCGTGAGGAATTTTTAAAGCGTGCTTGGGAGTGGAAACGCACTTATGGTGGCAGAATCACCGAGCAGCTTAGAAGAATCGGTTCTTCTTGCGACTGGGAGCGCGAGCGCTTTACCATGGACGAAGGCTGCAGTAAGGCAGTTTTAGAGGTTTTCTGCAAGTTGTATGAAAAAGGTCTTATCTACAGAGGCGAGCGCATCATCAACTGGTGTCCCCACTGCAAGACCTCTATTTCAGATGCCGAGGTTGAGTACGAAACTCAGGCAGGTCATTTCTGGCATTTAAGATATCCCCTTGCAGATGGTAGCGGATATGTAGAGCTTGCTACAACCCGTCCCGAGACTATGCTCGGAGATACCGCTATTGCAGTAAATCCCAACGATGAAAGATATAAGAATATTGTTGGCAAAAATGTTATCCTTCCCCTTGTTAACAAGGAAATCCCTGTTGTTGCAGATGATTATGTTGAAATGGATTTCGGAACAGGTGTTGTTAAAATCACTCCTGCTCACGACCCTAACGACTTTGAGGTTGGTTTAAGACACAACCTCGAGGTTATAAATGTTATGACTGACGACGCTCATATGACCGATGACTGCGGAAAGTATGCAGGAATGGACAGATATGAGGCAAGAAAAGCTATTGTTGCTGATCTTGAAGAAGGCGGTTATCTCGTTAAAATCGAGGACTACGAGCACAATGTCGGTAGTTGCTACCGTTGTCACCAGACTGTTGAGCCGCGCGTTTCAAAGCAGTGGTTCGTTAAGATGGAGCCCCTTGCAAAACCCGCAATTGAGGCGGTTAAGAAGGGCGACACTTCATTTATTCCCGACAGATTTTCTAAGATATATTTCCACTGGCTCGAGAACATCAAAGACTGGTGTATTTCCCGTCAGCTTTGGTGGGGTCACAGGATTCCCGTTTGGTACTGTGATGACTGCGGTGAGGTTATAGTTTCTAAGGAAACTGCCCACGAGTGCCCCAAATGCAAGAGTCACAATCTCACACAAGACCCTGATACTCTCGATACCTGGTTTTCCTCTGCTCTCTGGCCTTTCTCAACTCTCGGTTGGCCCGACAAGACAGAAGACCTTGAGTTCTTCTATCCCACAAGCACACTTGTAACTGGTTATGATATCATCTTCTTCTGGGTTATCAGAATGATGTTCTCGGCACTTTACAACACAGGTGAAGTTCCTTTTGATACTGTTTTCATTCACGGAATTATCAGAGACGAGCAAGGCAGAAAGATGAGTAAATCTCTCGGCAACGGAATCGATCCTATTGAGGTTATTGACGAGTACGGTGCCGATGCGCTCCGCTTTATGCTCGCAACCGGTAACAGCCCCGGAAACGATATGAGATTTAGTTACGACAAGGTTAAGGCAAGCCGTAACTTTGCTAACAAGCTCTGGAATGCATCGCGCTTTATTCTCATGAACATTTCCGATGACATCAAAGAGGTAACACTTCCCGAAACCCTCAGCATTGAGGACAAGTGGGTGCTCACCAGATTTAACGAACTTGCCCGCGATGTTACCGAAAATCTTGAGAAGTTTGAACTCGGTGTCGCCGTTTCCAAACTTTACGACTTTATTTGGGACATTATGTGCGACTGGTACATTGAGCTTTGTAAGTCAAGGCTCTCTGCAGGCGGCGAGGACAGCATCCGTGCACAAAAAGTTCTCCTTTACATTATGAACGGCGCGCTTTCGCTCTTACATCCCTTTATGCCGTTTATTACCGAGGAGATCTGGCAGGTTCTCCCCCACGTTGGCGAAACCTTGATGCTTTCAAAATATCCCGAGTTTGATGAAAAACTCTACTTCCCAAAGGAAGCGGATGAGTTTGAAAAGGTTATGGATGCTATAAAGGCAATCCGTAACCGCAGAAGCGAAATGAACGTTCCCCCTTCAAAGAAGGCGGCAATTTATATTGAGACTCATTTTGCAAGCGTATTTGAGCAGGGTATCCCCTTCTTTGAGCGACTTGCTTCGGCTTCCTCTGTTGAAATTAAGAGCAAGTTTGAGATGGAAGGCGCTACCCAGGTTATTACCGATAGCGCAAGGGTTTATATTCCTACCGAGGAACTCGTTGACTTTGAGAAAGAGCTTGAGCGCTTAAACCGTGAGCTTGCTCTTTGCGAGAAGGAAAAGGCTCTTATCGGCGGTAAGCTCAATAACGAGAACTTTGTAAGCCGCGCTCCCGAGGCGGTAGTTAATGCAGAGCGCGAGAAACTTGCAAAGATTCTTGACAGACTCGAGAAGGTTCAGGAAAGTATCGCAAAAATCACCAAAGGATAAGTTAATATGAATTATAGTGAGGCACTTTCTTACATTCATTCATTATTACAGTTTGGCTCCAAGCCGGGACTCGACAGAGTTTCCCGGCTTGTTTCTCTTGCAGGAAATCCTCACAAAAACCTTAAATTCATTCATATTGCAGGCACAAGCGGTAAAGGCTCCACGGCAAATTACTGCGCCGCTATCTTAAAAGAGGCAGGCTACAAGGCGGGACTCTACACTTCTCCTTTTGTTACCGACTTCCGCGAGCGTTTTATTATAAACGGCGAAATGATAAGCAAAGAGGATTTTTGCAGGCTTTGTCAGTTTCTTAAAGAAAAGGTTGAGCTTTTAAATGCCGAGGGCGTTATTATAACCGAGTTTGAATTTAATACAGTGCTCGGGCTTTTATGGTTTAGCGAGCAGAAATGCGATGTTGTCTGTTTCGAGGTTGGAATGGGTGGCAGGTTTGATGCTACCAACATTATTGACTCCCCCGAGGTTGCCGTTATAACTCGGATCGGGCTTGACCACACCGCTTATTTAGGCAACACACTGTCACAAGTGGCATTTGAAAAGTGCGGAATTATAAAAGGCGGCGATGTTGTCTGCTATCCCGATCAAAAGAGCGAGGCTTATGACAAAATAAAAGAGATTTGTGAGTGTAAAGGCTCGAAACTTTACACGCCGCAAACTGTTGATATTACTAATGTTGCGCTATCTATAGGTGGTACAAAATTTAAATTTATGGGCAAAGATTTTGTCTTGAATATGGCTGGAGAACATCAGATTTACAACGCCGTTACCGCCATTTGTGCGGTTGAAACCCTTAAAAAAT
>JAZQLL010000113.1:0-4254 GCA_045542675.1 Oscillospiraceae bacterium | reverse complement strand
ATTTTCAGCGGTTTCAAACTCGCCGATATTCTCGCTTATTCCCATTTCGCCGCTTATTTTAACCCTTACCGAAGAAGGAAGCGCCGTAAGGTCGGGGGTACCGTTTGAAAAGGTGCTTCTGAAAAAGCCCTCTTCATCAACTCCGAAAAGTTCTTCACCGAGTTTTTCGGAGAAGTCGCAACTGGGTTTGCCGCTTGCGGTATCAATTAACTGAAAACTATCACGAGTGGCGCTTTGACTATCAAAATTCCTTATAACCGTATAGGTTTTGCCGTTTGCCTCAAAGGTGAGTCTACCGCCGAATGAGTTTGAGTTCCAAGGCAGATATTTCACGCGGTCATTTTTATCGGCGCTCTGAGAGCGTTTTGCGGTAGGAAGCGAATAAAACATTGCCTTTATAAAGGCGGCAAGGGTTGTTTTACCGAAACCGTTTTCCTCCAAAACGCAGGTGAGCCCATCCTTAAACGAGAGGGGGTAATTAGAGAGCGCGCCGAAGCCATCGATATAAAGCTCTACAAGTTTCATCAAAGCACCTCCTCACCGTTTATTGCGCGGATACCGCACACTATTATTTTCTGTTTTTCCTCCTCGGGCAAATCAGAGAGCAGTACCTGACGGACAAATTCACCTTTAAGCGAGAGGTCATTTTTAAAGTCCTCAATATTTATCTGCATTGTGCTCTGGTCTTTGATTTTAGCAAAGAAAAACCTGTTTTTAAGGTAAGCGTGAAGCTGTGCAATATCCTTGTTGGTATCCAGGGTGTAATCTCCGACAAGGCGGATTTTTACCATATCCTTTTCCTCTACCCTATTTTGAGAGAGGACATTTTCCATAGCTGATTTTATCTCGCCGTAGGTCAAAAGCCCTGAGATATCAACGCTCAAATCATACATTGTGCGGATATTTCTGCCGCTTATAAAATCAAAACTCTTTTTATCGGTGTCTACAAGTACGAACCCTTTTTTGCCGCTCTCATCGAAGCCGCGGCTCTCAGGGCAGCCGCTATAAGCATACACGCCGCGGTCATCGATTTTGCCGCTCGAATATTCGTGCAGGTGGCCGAGGGCTAAATAGTCTATATTTTTTGAGTGCATTGAAGAAAGGCGGATATCGGAGTTTATGTCACCATGAAGCATAACGATATTAAATTTATCCCGAGAGAGCATGGGACCCTCTTCGACAATTTTTTTATTATGCTCGGTTTGAAGAATTCCCGAAACTGTAACACCGCCAAACTCAAAGGTTTCCCAGTTAGTTGAGAAGAAATAGAGGTTTGAAGGGATATTTTCAAGGCTTAAAAAGGGATTTTTATTATCGTGATTTCCCGAAAGAACAAGGAAATTAATGCCGCTCGCCTCGTTTATGATAGATGCAACCGTTTCAACCGTTGACCTTGTCACCTTAGATGTATCGAACATATCGCCCGCAACAAGAAACACCTCTACAGAGTTTTGCAGGGCGTAAGCTACGGTGTTTTCAAAGGCGGAAACAAGTTCCTTTCGCCTCTTTTTTGCCTTATTACTGTCAAGATTGGTTTCAAGGCGGGAATCGAGATGCAAATCCGCGGTATGTATAATTTTCATAACTACACATCTTTCTTTAAAAGTTATTTTAATTATAACCTATTTATATGCTCATTTCAAGCAAAAGTATAAAAGCCTTGCACATTTTGCATCGTGTCCTTAGAGACACAATGCATCGATATAAATCCCTATCGGGATTTTCGATATGCTCCTATGGTGCTCGATATGTGCTATCGCACTCGATATGCTCTGCGGAGCGAGAGGGATTTATATCATATCGAATTTACCGCAAGGTAAATATATCGATTTTGGCTTTAGTCAAAAATATCGAATTGCGCAGCAATATATTGACAAAAAACACCCGAAAGAACATTTTCATCCTTCGGGTGCTTTTTGTATTTATTCAAGTTCAAAGGCGCCTGTGTAAAGCTGATAATAGGTTCCTTTTTCGGATATGAGTTTTTCGTGATTTCCGCGCTCAATGATTCTACCCTTTTCAAGCACCATTATAACATCGGAATTCTTGACTGTTGAAAGGCGGTGAGCAATTACAAAAACTGTTCTGCCTTCCATAAGTTTATCCATACCCTTTTGAACTATCGACTCGGTTCTGGTATCGATAGATGAGGTTGCCTCATCAAGTATCATAACCGGTGGGTCGGCAACTGCCGCTCTGGCTATTGCGATAAGTTGGCGCTGACCCTGTGAAAGATTCGAGCCGTTATTTGTAAGTTCGGTGTCATAACCATCGGGAAGTCTTGTGATGAAATCATCCGCGCCCGAAAGTTTTGCAGCCTCACGACATTCCTCGTCGCTTGCCTCAAGCCTACCATAACGGATATTATCCATAACCGTTCCTGCAAAGAGGTTGGTATCCTGAAGAACAAGTCCGATTGAACGGCGAAGGTCGGATTTCTTTATCTTATTGATGTTAATGCCATCGTACCTTATCTTGCCGTCGGCAATATCATAAAAGCGGTTTATGAGGTTTGTGATGGTAGTTTTACCCGCACCGGTAGCGCCTACAAAAGCAACCTTTTGGCCTGCCTCGGCGTAAACGGTTACATCGTGAAGCACATCCTTACCCTCAACATAGCCGAAGTCGACATTTTCAAGCCGAACATCTCCTCTTAATGCGGTATAGGTAATGGTGCCATCGCCATGCGGATGCTTCCACGCCCACTTACCTGTACGCTCACTCGTTTCGGTAATATTGCCATCTTTATCGATTTTGCAGTTAACTAAGGTTACATATCCCTCATCTGCCTCGGGTTCTCTATCCATAAGGCTAAAGATTCTCTCTGCACCCGCCATACCCATTGCTACGGCGTTTATCTGCTGAGAAACCTGATTGATATTTCCCGTAAACTGCTTGGTCATATTAAGAAACGGAACTACGATACTGATTGCAAACGGCATACCGAACAATCCGATATTGGGGGTTTTGGTAATGAGGAAAATTCCACCTGCAACAGCAACAAGCACATAAAGAATGTTACCGATATTCATAATGATGGGACCCAAGCAGTTTGCATAGGCATTTGCCCTATAACTATCCTCAAAAAGCTCATTATTTATCTTATCAAAATCCTCTTGTGCCCTATCCTCGTGGCAGAAGACCTTGACAACCTTTTGACCATTCATAATCTCCTGAATAAAGCCCTCGGTTTTACCCATAGATTTTTGTTGACGGATAAAGTATTTCGCCGAGCCGCCGCCTACTTTTTTGGAAATAACGAGCATAAGGGTTACGCCGCAAAGCACCACAAGTGTCATCCAAACGCTGAAACCGAGCATTATGAAGAATACTACCGAAACGATGATGACCGCCTGCACGAGCGACGGGATTGCCTGCGAGATAAGCTGACGCAGGGTGTCAATATCGTTGGTGTAATGGCTCATTATATCGCCATGCTTATTCTGGTCAAAATACTTAATGGGAAGGTTTTGCATTCCATCAAACATTTTGCAGCGCATTTTGCTCAAAAAGCCTTGGGTCATATACGCCATAAGTTGAGTCTGCGCGGTTATAGCGCAGGCGGAAACTACATAAAGCGATGCAAGCAGAATGATTGTCGGAATAATTTCGCTCGCGGCGCCGCTCCAATCCCCGCTTGAAACATATTTTTCGATGGACTCAAAAACTCTTTGCATAAAAAGTGACGGAATTGATGCGGTTACCGCCGAAAAAAGTATACAAAAAACTGTTAACGGGAAAAGCACGGGATAGAACTTAAAAAGCATTCCAAGGACTCTTTTTACAGTCGAGCCCGAAATTTTCTTTACAACGGGAGGTGTGTGTTTGTTAGGCGATTTCATTCTCGTCACCTCCGTTTGTCTGCTGATTGTAGGTTTCGCGATATATTTCGCTAGTTTGCATAAGCTCGCTATGGGTGCCTGCGGCAGAAATTTTACCGTTATCCATAACGATTATCAAATCGGCATCCTCTACAGATGAGATACGCTGAGCAATGATTATCTTTGTAGTTTCGGGAATGTACTTTTTAAATCCTGCACGAATGAGCGCATCGGTTTTGGTATCGACCGCGCTTGTCGAGTCGTCAAGGATAAGAATTTTGGGCTTTTTCAGTAGCGCTCTTGCGATACAAAGGCGCTGTTTCTGACCGCCCGAAACGTTTGTTCCACCCTGTTCGATATAGGTTTCGTAGCCTTCGGGGAAGGACATAACGAAATCATCTGCCTGAGCGAGAATGCAAGCCTCTCTTATTTC
>JAZQLL010000112.1:0-2041 GCA_045542675.1 Oscillospiraceae bacterium | reverse complement strand
TATTCCGCGCCCGCGAAAACGGTTGGCACATGAATGAACTAACCCTAGTTTTTCTTCTATAGCCGCATCGCGCGAAAGAGAAACGGTACTATTCATTTGCACTGTGCTTTTTTGAAAGCACCTTCTCAAGAGTAACGCTTGTGCCGACACCCTCTTTTGAGCGCACTTTTACCTTGTCGGTAAAACTCTGCATAACCGAAAAACCAAGCCCGGATCGTTCTTCGTCGGGTAGGGTAGTAAAGAGCGGCTGCATAGCTCTGGCAATGTTTTCTATTCCGCATCCCTTGTCGCTTATCCTTATAACGACCCTGCGGTTTTCGTAAATTTTCGTATGTATCACAATATCGCCAATCCGATCCCGATAGGCGTGAACAATGCAGTTTGTAACCGCCTCTGAAACGGCGGTTTTTATGTCGGCTATCTCGTTCGCGGTGGGATCAAGGCAAGAGATAAATGCCGCAACCGCCACTCTCGCAAAACTTTCACTGCTTGAAAGACTTTTAAATTTTACTCTCATTTCATTTATCGGTTTCATTTTTAACCTCCTGTGACCTTTCCTTCGATTCACCCAGCGAAACTATAGAATCTATTCCTGCAAGTTTCATAACTCGTTTAAGATAACTTGATGCCTGGGTAACACATATTTCCGCACCCAAACTTGTTGCGAGTTTGTAGCGCCCCATAATAAGCCCGATTCCCGAACTGTCCATAAAGGTAACATCTTTGAAATTGAGTTCAACGATTTTAGGGCTTGTCCTCGTGATGCAGTCATCAATTTCGCATCGCATTTGTCTTGAGGTATGGTGGTCTATTTCGCCCGAAAGATAGGCGATAAGCCGCTCGTCCTCATGTACTAGTTTTACTGCCATGTTTTTTAAGCCTCCTTGAAAAAAAATAAAAAGCCGCTACCCATAAAATAGGATAGCGGCTTTAATTTAAAAAGATTGTCAAACCGTGAAGGATATTTAATTTTTTCTGTCAAGAAGCGATGATATTTCACTCTTTATTTCGCCAGCAATGTAAAGCGAGCCCCAGGAGAGAAATATATCGCCTTGCTTAAGGCTTGAAACTGCATTTTTTACGGCGCTTTGTATAGAAGGCGAGGCACAAACCTCGTCGCAGTATTCTCTACAAACAAGTGCGAATTCCTCGCTTGTCAGCGCCCTTGGATTGTCGGGCGAAACGGTGTAAATTCTTTTACAAAGCGGCGCAATCATCTTAACTGCCGCCTCAAAGTCCTTGTCCCTTAGCATTCCGCAAACAGAAACAATTTTTCCTTTGTAGTCCTTTACGACATCGTAAAGAGAACTTATTTTGTCGTTGTTGTGCGCGCCGTCAATTATCATAAGAGGCTTTTCATATACAACCTCAATCCTTGCCGCACACCTTACAGACTCAAGTCCTCTGAAAGTGGCATCGTAATCCGCAAGAATTCCGCATTTTTCAAGGGTTTCAACCGCACAAATGGCGGTAACGGCGTTGTAAATCTGATGTTCTCCAGCCATATTCAAGACAAAATCTTTGCCCATAAATTTAAATTTTGAACCACCTATAGATAGCGCAACATTAGTAATATCAACAGTTTGCGGCGTGTAAAGTTTCGAGCCTTTACACTCACAAATCTCTTTTATTTTGTCATAAGCCTCGCTTTTCTGTTCGGGATAGCAGACAACATCGCCGCCTTTTATAATTCCGCACTTTTCAAATGCCACTTGGGACAGTGTGTTGCCTAAATAAGCGGTGTGGTCAAGCCCGATCCGAGTTATAACGGCAACCTCGGGGGAGTCAATAATGTTGGTAGCATCAAACCTGCCACCCATTCCAACTTCAAAACAGACAACATCGCATTTTTGCTCACTAAACCATAAAAGCCCGAGCACTGTATTAAATTCAAACTCGGTTATAATAACGCCCTCAGCATTTAAAAGCTCGACTTTTTCTTTAAGAAACTGACAAAGCCTGCAAAAATCCTATTTGCTTATCATTTCGCCGTTTATAATAAAACGCTCGCCGGAGCCGGTAACAAAAGGAGAAGTGTAGA
>JAZQLL010000111.1:0-1684 GCA_045542675.1 Oscillospiraceae bacterium | reverse complement strand
ACTCTTTACAAAACAAAAAAATAAATCCACAAAATTGTATTAAAATCTTGACGGTTTGCATTTAGTATATTATAATGGAAAATAGTTGTAAAACAGATTTTTTGGAGTGGATTTGATGGTATATCAGAATATTTTAGAGGCAATAGGAAACACGCCGATGGTTAAGCTTCAGCACATTGCGCCTAAAGACGGTGCAGACATTCTGGTTAAGGTGGAAGGTCTTAATGTTGGGGGATCCATTAAAACCAGAACGGCATACAATATGATACAAGAAGCCCTTAAACAAGGGAAAATACATAAAGATACTGTAATAGTTGAGCCTACGAGCGGAAATCAGGGAATTGGTCTTGCGCTGGTTGGCGCAGTAAGAGGCTATAAGACAAAGATAATTATGCCCGATTCGGTAAGCGAGGAGAGAAAGAAACTCGTTGAGCATTACGGCGCACAGGTAATCTTTGTTCACGATGCAGGCGATATCGGTAAATGTATTGATGAATGCCTTAAAACCGCGATGAAAATGCAGGAGGAAAACCCTGATGTGTTTATTCCTCAGCAGTTTATAAATCCTGCCAACTTAGAGGCTCAGAGAGAATATACCGCTAAGGAAATTTTAGAGCAGGTTGAGGGTAGAAAGATTGACGGATTTTGCTCAGGAATCGGAACAGGCGGTACAATTACAGGCATCGGCGAGGTACTTAAAGAACATAACCCCGATATTACAATCTGGGCAGTAGAGCCCGAACATGCCGCAATTCTTTCGGGCGGCTCTATCGGAACTCATGTTCAGATGGGAATCGGCGATGGACTTATCCCCGAGATTCTTAATCAGAATATTTATAGCGATATTTGCATAGTTAAGGATGAAGAGGCAATAGAAACCGCTAAACTTCTCGCCTCAAAAGAGGGAATAATGTGCGGTATTTCGAGCGGAACAAACGTCGCCGCTGCAATAAAACTCGCAAAAAAACTCGGCCCCGGAAAAACTGTTGTAACAGTCCTTCCCGACACCGCTGAGAGATACTTTTCAACCCCGCTTTTTGACTAAATTAAAATGCGCTCTGCTTATAGATGCAGGGCGCACTCTTTAAGTTCTGTAAAGTAAAATATCTTTACATAGGAATATGGTGACAAAATGAGTAAAAATCTAAAAGGCAATTTGTTGCTTGTGTTGGCGGCGCTTGTATGGGGCGTTTCGTTTGTAATGCAGGATATGGCGGCAGAGCATCTTACCCCTTTTGCAATAAACGGCATACGCTCGCTTATTGGCTCTGCAGTGCTGTTTCCGGTGGTTTTTGTAATTTCTAAAAAAAGCGGAAGACCGCTGCTTGAGAAAACAAAAACCGCCCGCCGCGATATGATAATTTGTGCAGTATTGTGTGGTATATTTTTGACTATAGCGACTAACTTTCAACAGTTTGGCATCGCTATGTATCCGCCCGAGGCGGCGGCATCGGGTAGGACAGGCTTTATAACCGCCCTTTATGTTGTGCTAGTGCCGGTTGTAAGTTTTATTTTCTTTAAAAAGAAGTCAGGCTTTACCCTTTGGATAGGCGTTGCCCTCGCAGTTGTAGGAATGTTTCTCCTCTGTTTCGGCGGCGGCTTTGGTGCGGTTTATCTCGGTGATTTGGTCGTCTTGTGCTGTGCGATAGCCTTCACTATGCAGATTCTTGTTATCGATAAATTT
>JAZQLL010000110.1:0-1742 GCA_045542675.1 Oscillospiraceae bacterium | reverse complement strand
AAAATCGATGATTTTTCATCGATATAAATCCCTTGCGGGATTTTCGATATGCTTTGGTACACCAAAAGCTCGATATGTGCTTTTGCACTCGATATGTTTTTGGCTATGCCAAAAACAAGAAAAGGGATTTATATCATATCGAAATTTCATTTATGAAATTATATCGAATTCGCCAAGGGCGAATATATCGGGTTTGTGAAACAAACATGTAGAAAAAGTCCAAGCGAAAATTCGCTTGGACTTTTATATTATCAGAACAAAAGCGGCAGATATCCTGCCCCGATGCCGAGAGCGGCAGAAATGAGTATTACTATAATCGGATGAAGTTTCTTCTTTAATATAAGGAAAAGAGAAAGCGCGAATATTATAATTCCTGAAATAAACTCGACCGACAACACAGTTGTCAGCAGATTTCCGAAACCCGCGGGGAAGAAAACCTCAAGCGCAGTGGTTAAAACCGCCGAAGCGATAAGTCCCACTGCGGCGGGACGAAGTCCATTCATCGCACCCTTGACATAGCGGCTCTCTTTAAACTTTTCGTAAATCTTGGCAACGATAAGAATTACAATAAACGACGGGAGCACCACGCCGAGTGTAGCACAAAACGAGCCGAAAAGTCCGCCCATTTCTGAGCCGACATAGGTTGCTATATTAATGGCAAAAGGACCGGGGGTTGACTCGGCAACCGCCACGAAGTTTATGAGTTCCTGCTGAGCCATCCAGCCGTGACCCTCGACTTCTTGCATAATAAGCGGCAACATAGCGTAGCCGCCGCCGAAGGTAAAAAGGCCTATCTTAAAGAAGGTTAAAAAGAGGTCAAGAAAAATGTTCATTTCTTCGCCCTCCTATCTGCTACAAGCGAGCACACAAGTCCCAAAATGCCGCAACCTAAAATGATATAAATGGCATTAATGGGCAAAAATGCCGCCGCGATGAATGCCGCTCCCATAAGCACATAGGTATAGGCGAATTTCGGGCACTGCTTATACATTGAAATAAGCGCCTTTACGATAAGCGCGAGCACACCTGCGCGGATACCTCTGAAGGCGTACTGCACCGCCTGAATCTCGGAGAACTCCCTTAAAACAAGGGCAATAAGCGAGATTATCACAAACGAGGGGAGCACCACGCCGAGTGTTGCACAAAACGAGCCGAAAACTCCTGCGATTTTATATCCTATAAAGGTTGCCGAGTTAATGGCGATGGGGCCGGGGGTTGACTCGGCGATAGCGAATATATCGAGGATATCCTCGTCGGTTATCCATGCCTTTTTCTCGACGACTTCCTTCTGAATGAGCGGAATCATGGCGTAGCCACCGCCGAAGGTGAAGGCGCCGATTTTAAAGAAGGTTAAAAAAAGCACCCAGCATCTTTTAAGTTTTTCTTTCAATTTTATCACCTGTTACATCTTATGTTTCTTGCGGTACTGATATGGAGAAATTCCCGTTTTTGATTTAAACTGGCGTATAAAATGGGTAATATTTTTATAGCCGAGCGAGCTCGAGATTTCCTCAATTTTAAGGCTATCAAAAGTCAGCATACTTATTGCCGAATCTATTTTGGCGTTAATAAGGTCGTTTATGGGAGAAATGCCGTAAATAGATTTGTAAAGGGAACAAAACTGCGACTGACTGTAATTTGTTTCCGCCGCCATTCTGGAAATCGGCCACTCTTCATCCAGGTGAGTAAACACAAGGCCGCGCAGTTTACGAAATTTTTCCTTCGTTTCCTTTTTTATATCA
>JAZQLL010000109.1:0-2192 GCA_045542675.1 Oscillospiraceae bacterium | reverse complement strand
CGTACCGAATCCTGCGCGCTACTAAAAACCGCTTCGGCTCAACTAATGAAATAGGCGTTTTTGAAATGCAGTCGCAGGGACTGGTTGAGATTCCAAATCCTTCACAAATGCTCCTCTCCGAGCGCCCGAATGGTGTTTCGGGCAGTTGTGTTGTCTGCGTTATGGAAGGTACAAGACCTATTTTGGCGGAGGTTCAGGCGCTCGTCTCAAAGAGTGGACTTGCCGCACCCAGACGCGTTTCAACGGGCTTTGATTATAGCAAAATGGCTATGATAATTGCTGTTTTGGAAAAACGCGTAGGCTACTTTTTCGGAAATCTGGATGCCTACCTTAATATAGTGGGCGGACTCAGACTTGACGAGCCTGCAGCAGACCTTGCCGTTGCGGCGGCGCTCGTTTCAAGCCTTGTGGATAGACCCGTTGATGAAAAGGCACTTGTTTTCGGCGAACTCGGCCTTGCAGGAGAGATTCGCTCTGTCATGAATGCCGAGGAACGTATTCGTGAGGCGGCAAGATTGGGCTTCCATAAATGCATAATTCCTAAACAGAATGCAGTAAAACTCACTTCTAAAATCGAGGGAATGGAAGTTATCGGCGTTTCCAATATCAAAGAGGCTCTGAGTCATCTGAAGTCTTAAGAAAACTCGGCTCTTTTTCTTCCTCGTGCGGCTCAAAATAAATGCAACCTACAAACCCCGTCTGCTTTGCGCTCGCAGGGTCGCTGAGATAGCAGTAGCCTTCCTTTTGATGCTTGCAGTTGTAACTGCAAGAAATAAGATTCATAAAATTCACCCACCTTATTATTAGGTATATGTGCGTTATTATTCAAAAAATAAACTGAAATTTCGATAATAATTTATCGGTTTTTTATAACAATATTTTTGTAAAACTTTATTTGAAGAGAGGCAAAAATATGAAACCGTTTAAATTATTTTTATCAGTAGTTTGTATAGCGGTAGCAGCCTTTGCTACCGCTAAGTTTTTTTCACAATCGGCCACTGAAGTTACAACTTCTTTGGTAACTGAAAATAGTTACACACCACATGTTTCTGTTGTTGGTACCGTTGTAGCGCCATCTAATTCCTCACAGTCTAACATTCCTGCATCGGCAAGCATGGGGGAAGTATATGTGACAACTCTTATAAGCGAGTCGGGTATAAGCGATATAAAGAAAGGACAAAAGGCGCTCGTTACCGGAAGCGGATTTAAGGGTAAGTCTTATGATGCAACAGTAACAAAAATAGGGGATAAAGCACAAAAGAATTCTGCACTTTCAAGTAAGGCGGTAGCCGTTGAGGTGACCTTGAAAATAGATAAGCCCGACGCGGCGCTTAAATCGGGTTTTACAGCAAAAGCACAGATTTTTACAGACGCGCCAAGCAAAAAAACAGTTGTGCCGTACGCCGCGGTAATGCAGGATAACGATGGGGAATATGTTTTTGTCTGCGAGAATGAAAAAGCGGTAAAAAAATATATCAAAACCGGTCTTGAACTTGAAAATGGATACGAAGTTATACAAGGTCTTAATGCGGGTGACAATGTTGTAACATCTCCAAAGGCAATAAAGAATAACGGTCAAAAAATTTCTACTACCGAGGGGGCAAAGTAATGCACCCGTTTCTGTCGGTTTTTAAAAGTTTTAAAAGAAGAAAAGGCTTTTTCATCTTTCCCGTAATAAGTGTCGCGGTAGGCGTAATTTCGGTAGTAATTATCTCGAGTATAGGTGCGGTGGGTAAAAGTATAGTAAAAAAAGAAATTGAAACTATGGGACTAAATAGCCTTATGGTATCACCCGGCAAAAATTCCGCGATAGAGTATGTAACTGGAGAAGAACTCGAGGTAGTAAAAAACTGCCAGACAGTAACCGCCGCTGCACCCGTTGTGTTTTTAACCTCGCAGATTAAACACGCGCAGGACACTACGGAATGTCTTTTATGGGGCGTAGACGGCAAGTCCGGTGAGGTTATGAACTTTGATGTACTGTATGGAAAAAACATTTCTCAGGGCAATATTGTTGGAGAAAATAGGGTTTGCCTTGTGGATAGTAGTTACGCGCTCCAAAATTACGGACGGGAAAATATTGTAGGTAAAAGTGTGTATGTAAATCTCGGAGACACTTCGGAAGAATTCGAGATTATCGGGGTTATAGATGGTGAGCAGAGCCTTGTCAAAAACATCGTTTCGGATTTTGT
>JAZQLL010000108.1:0-2306 GCA_045542675.1 Oscillospiraceae bacterium | reverse complement strand
AATGTTATCCATTTTTAAGCCTCCGTTTTAGGTTCGGTAGTCACCGTTTATCTTTACATAGTCATAGGTAAGGTCACAGCCCCAAGCCTTTGAGGCGCCCTCACCATCCTGAAGGGTTACCTTTATCTCAATTTCATCTTCGAGCAAAATTTCCTTAGCCTTTTCTTCCGAGAAATCAACGCCCGCGCCGTTTCTGCAGACCTCGATTTCACCCTTGCGGCTTTTAAATGAAACTCCTACTCCATTAACATCGAGCTCGGCTCCGCTATAACCTATGGCACAAAGAACTCGACCCCAGTTTGCATCAGCGCCGAACATTGCCGATTTAAGTAGGCTTGAGCAAATAACGCTCTTTGCAACAGTTTTAGCGGTCCCCTTATCCTTAGCACCGACAACCGAGCACTCAAGAAGTTTTGTAGCGCCCTCGCCATCTGCCGCTATCATACGGCAGAGGTGAACAGTTACTGTATTAAGCGCGCGCATAAATGCACTGAAATCTTCGCCCTCGCAAACGATTTGCTCATTTCCTGCCATACCGTTTGCAAGAACTGTCACCATATCGTTGGTCGAGGTGTCGCCGTCGACCGAAACCATATTAAAGGTATCCGCAATGTCGCTGGAAAGCGCCTTCTGGAGCATTTTGGGAGAGATTGCGGCGTCGGTTGTGATAAATACAAGCATTGTTGCCATATTGGGATGAATCATTCCGCTTCCCTTTGCAATTCCGCCGATTCTGCAGGTCTTGCCGCCGAGAGTAAACTCGACCGCCACCTCTTTTTTTATTGTATCGGTAGTCATAATGCCTTCGGCGGCTGACTCTGCGCCGTCACTTGAGAGGCCCTCTACAAGCGCGGGGATGCCATTTTTTATAGGCTCAATACTAAGAGGCTGACCTATAACACCGGTTGAGGCAACGACCACATCAGTTTTGTCTATTTTAAGCTCATTGGCGAGAAGTGCACACATCTCTTGTGCTATCTCAATGCCGTTTGCATTGCAGGTGTTGGCGTTTCCGCTATTGCAGATTATCGCCTGCGCAGTGCCGTTTGAAATATTGCTTTTAGTAACGGTTAAGGGAGCGCCCTTAACAAGATTTGTTGTATAAACTGCGGCGGCGGAACAAGGCTTCTCGCTTGTGATGAGCGCTAAATCCCTCTTTGTTCTGTTTTTTCTGATTCCACAGTGTATTCCGTTTGCGCTAAAGCCCTTCGCGGCGCAAACCGAGCCGTTTATAATTTTCATTTAAAGATTCCTCCGTAATTTAAAAACACAATCCCGTTTTCTCGTCTACCCCGAGCAGAATGTTCATATTCTGAACTGCACTTCCGCTCGCGCCTTTTCCAAGGTTATCAAAGCGGCTTACGAGAATTATTCTATCATCATTTCCGCAGACCGAAATCTGCATATCGTCTCTGCCCGAAAAGGCCGCGGCAGACATAAATCCGCCCTCATCGGCGCTTTCGCAGAAACTAACTAAACCTTTTTTGTAGTAGTCTTTATAGCACTCTTTTATCTTTTCGATACCACCGTTTATTTCATCACCCGAAAGCGAAACTGTAACCTGCATTCCGCTATAAAAATCGGCTACGACGGGGCAAAAAACGGGGAGGTTATTAAGACCGGATATTTTCGCCATTTCTTTAAGATGCTTATGCTGCTGGGAGAGAGCATACATTCTCGGCGCAGAAAGAAGCGCATCTCTGTTCTCCGCCTCATATTCGGCAATCATTTTTTTGCCGCCGCCCGAATATCCCGTTAAAGAAAAGCAGGATAAATTCGCATCAGCATGGATTATTTTCTCTCTCACAAGCGGCTCCACAAGGGCCACAAATCCGCTTGCGTGACAACCGGGGTTTGCAACTCTCTTGCTGTTTTTGATTTTCTCGTAGCCGCCGAAAAGTTCGGGGAAACCATAAGCCCAGCCCTCTAAAGTTCTATGCGCCGTCGAGGTGTCGATAACAGCGGTGTTCTCATTTTCGATAAGCGCGCCCGCCTCAATAGCCGCCGCATCGGGCAGGCAAAGAAAAGCAATATCGGCGCTGTTTAGCGCATCGCGGCGCGCCGAAACATCCTTTCTCAGTTCCTCTGAAAGCTTTATAAACTCTATATCTTTTCTGTTTTCAAGTCGCTCAAAAATGCGAAGACCCGTTGTACCCGCGCTTCCGTCAACAAAAACCTTTGTCATAAGAATTCTCCGTTTATTCATCTTTTTGTGGATATTCTGAATATTTATTCAAAAATTTCCAAATGATACGAAACATTATACAATAATATCCCATTATTTGTCAAGGCGAAAAGCGCATTTT
>JAZQLL010000107.1:0-9363 GCA_045542675.1 Oscillospiraceae bacterium | reverse complement strand
AGCGTAGAAGTATGTGAGCTGATCGATTGTAATAGCGATATTTTCAGCGGTACAATTCTGTACATAGCCGTAATATCTCTCTGCATCGTCATATCCTTCAACTGTACCAACAACGCCGCCTGCATCACGGTAAGCCAAGATAGTTACATCTTTTGCTGAACAGTTTTTAACGGTTGAAGAGGCTGCATGTGCAACAACGCCGCCAGCGTGATTTCCGTTATCATATTCAACGGGATCTTCACTTATTTTATCGGGAACAACCGATACTGTAACTAACTCTGCATTACAATTTTCAACAGTTGTATGTTTTGCATATCCAACAATTGAACCTGCAGTGTGGTTGCTCTCAACAGTTACATTGTATACATTGAGGTTCTTAATTGTTGCGCCGTTGGTGATTCCAAACAAGCCTGTTCCAAATGCGCTCTGAACCTTATAGTTGGAAATAGTATTTTCCTGACCGTCAAATGTTCCCTTGAACTCATAGGTACCGTTTGTATTACCTATAGGAGTGAAATCAGCGCCATTAAGGTCAATGTCGGTTGTTAATTTAACTGTTTCGCCCTCGTAAGTGGTTCCCGAATTTACGCTTTCAGAGAAAAATACGAGATCGTCAACATTATTGATAAGGTAGTTTCCGTCTGCATCCTTTGAAAGACCAGCTTCAACAACATAATCCTCGGATACAACGATATAATCGCCATTCTTTTCAATTACTTTATAGCCTTCTGCTACGAAGTTTGTGCCCGTGCCCTCAGCTGCGTTATCTGCGGGGTTAAAGTCACCAAACTCGCCGCCTTTAACTACGATTTTTGCATCGCCGTTGTTATAGTAGCTATCAAGGCAGTTTAAGAGGTACTGTGTACCGTAGCTTCCGCCCTCAGTCGCAAATGAACCGCCATTGATGGTTACTGTGCAAACACGAGCCTGAACTGCACTGGTGGTAGCTATATAAGAGCCGCTCTCAACGAAGATGTTACCGTTATATCCATAAAGTGCATAAGCGGAATCTGACTTAACGGTACCATTACCGATAACAAGTGTTGCCTCGTTATTTACAGTAATTGCTGACATCTGAGTTCCAGAAAGACCCGAAGGTGAGGAGTAGCTGATTGTATGGCCATTAAGGTCAAGAACAGTATTCTCGGAGATTACATTACCTGTAATCTCTGCGCCTTCTGCTGCAGAAAGGTCAATGTCTCCCTTAAGTACGATGTAGCCGCCCTGTGCGAGTGCAGACTTAAGTTCCTCTGCGGTTTCAGCATAGGTAGCGCCACCGTAAAGACCGATAAATGCTTTTCTTGCAATTTTAATATTCTCTGCGGGATGACCATCGTTTTCAATCTCAAGGCCGCTAAACGAACCGCCCTGAATATTAACATAGCCTGTACCTGCAGCATTTGCATTAGGTGCCTGGTTCCAGATTACTGCCTTAGGATAGTTTGTGCTCGAGAAGTTGCTTGTGAATTTACCGCCCTTAATGATAAGCGAGCAACTCTCTGTCTTGTGGTTTGCAAAGTTTCTGAACATATTACCGATGTTATCACTTGTTGTAAATGTACCATCGATAATGGTTGACTTGGTCTCGCCGAGTGTTGAATTAGAGTCAATAATATCAGCGATGAATGCTTTCTTACCTTCTTCAAGAGTGAGGCTATACGAACCATCAACGAGAAGGAGAGTTCCGCCACAGTTATTGAAGAGTGTAGTAAGATTACCTGAGTTTGTACCCATTGTTGCATCAATGCTTCCGTCACCCTCAACTGCGAGTGTAGCATCCTGACTTACATAGAATACAGATTCAGCCTTTGTAACCTCATTATCGGGGAAGATTGCAGTAATCTTCTTACCGTTTAAGTTAAGAACAACATCTGTTTCCTTAGCTACTGTGAAGATTGTGTTTGCATCATCAGCGATTGTTGTAGTGATATCCTCTGTAAGAGTAATCTTAACAATTTCGCCAACTACTGCTGCAGCGAGAGCGTCTTTAAGCTCTGCTTCACTTGCAACCTGTACTTCTCTTAAAGCGGGAGCAGTTACAAAGTAGCGATCGGTTGTAACGTATTTCATACCATCATCAGTTATTACTTTTACGATGAGGTAGAACTGACGTGTTCCCTCTTCATAAACATCAACTGTAAACTTATCGGGACCATTTACGATTGCAGCGTGCTGAATTGTTGTGCCATCAGAAAGAACCTCTTTCACCCAAACTCTATCGATGGGAAGTCCTGATGTCCAACTGAGATGTATACCATCAGCCTTAAGCTGAGATGTGATAACAATTCCCTGCTCTGCAGGAGTTGTAAAGGATATGCTTGAGCTATATCCACTGTAGTTCTTGCCATTTGTTCTGGTGTTGATAGCTACAGTATAGGACTTTTCAGTTTCAAGTCCTTTTATAGTAATGGAGGTAGAAGTTGTTGCATAGTATTTTGTTCCGTTTTCGGTTACTAACTTGATAAAGTACTTATCTCCGCCCTCTACTGCATTCCAGGTAAGTTTTACCGATGTGGGCTTGAGGGTCTGTATAGAGAGGGTTGCATTATCATTAGTTGCGGTTGTAATTGTGCTTACTGCACCGTAACCTGTGTAACCGCTTGCCTTCTTAGCGTTAACCGAAACTTCATAGGTTGTTGCAGGTTTAAGACCATATACCTTAACCGAATTGGTTGTTGTTCCGCGGTAAATGGTTTCACCGTTACCAACGATTCTAACAATATAATTGGTCGCACCATCAACTGCGGGCCATGTGATTTCTACATAATCCTTAGTGATTGCGCCTGCAGATGCGTTGGGGCCAACCTCTGTGTCGGGCTCCTGTGCCTTCTCAGAAACTGTGAAGGGAACCTCATCTGCCTCAAGGAACTCGTACCAGCCGTCATTTGTCTTAGCGATTACCAATACAACATAATCGCCAACTGCGAGTCCATCGAATACTGCGCGGTTTGTTGCCTTTTGAGCGGTCTTTACCTTTGTGCCATCGGCTGCATAGATGTAAACGATGTATCTATCTACTGCGGTGAGGGCATCCCAAGTAATGGTAACCTTACCACCATCAGTAGTAGCATTTACATTCTGAACAACGCCACTAAGTGAACTTGTGGGATCGGTATATTTTAAATCGCCACATACACAGCTATATACTGTGTAACCGGTTTCAACCTTTGTAGGTGCAACTACAACACCATTGCCATAGTTATGACCTGTTGCCTCTGTTTCGCTATCCTTATATGTATCGCCACAGTTTGCACAGGTATGGGTTGTATAGCCGCCCTCAGTACATGTAGGATCAGTTACTACGCTATTATAAGCGTGTCCTGTTGCTGCGATTTCTTCCTCATAGGAGTGACCGCAAGCAGAGCAAGTGTAAACTGTCTTTCCTGCCTCTGTACAGGTAGGATCGGTTGTAACGGACTCATAGGAGTGGCCTGCTACCGCAGTTTCATTGCCCTTGTATGTGTCGCCACAAACTGAGCAAGTATATGTGGTATAGCCGCCTGCTGTACAAGTAGGAGCAGTTACTACTGCGTTGTATGAGTGACCTGCTGCTGCAGTTTCGCTATCCTTATATGTGTCACCGCAGTTTGCACATGTATGGGTTGTATAGCCGCCCTCTGTACAAGTAGGAGCGGTTACTACGCTATTATAAGCATGTCCTGTTGCAGCGATGGTTTCCTCATAAGATTCACCGCACTTAGAGCAGGTGTAAACTGTCTTTCCTGCTTCTGTACAGGTAGGATCAGTTGTAACAGACTCATAGGTGTGCTCGCAAGCAGTTGATGCCCAATATGTAATTGAGTCAATCATTGCTCTGTAGCTAGTGGTTGTAGTTGCAACAGTAATGGTCTTTGTTTCAGTTGTATCAATTACGATAGGCATATAAAGTCCATCGTTTGAATGGAGCGAAACGGTGTGCTCTTCACCATTTACTGCGAATACAGCATCGTTTGCCTTGTAACCTGCAATTCTGATGATTACAGTTTTAACCTTACTGGGAACAGTAAATGTAAAGGTTGCAGTAACATCACCTGTGCCAAGTTTTAATGCACTGTTGCCCTTTGCATCACGTGCGCCCGAGTATACCTTAGTTGCACTCTCGAGTTTCAATCCATAGTCGCCTACTGTAAACTCCTTAGATGTGCCGATATCACTACCATCAGAGTGAGATGCATTTCCGTTTTCGCCGAAGTCAAATACGATTCCCTCAAATCCCTCGGGCATTGCGGGACCTGTGGGAGATTTAAGGTCTGTTTTAACAGTATCGCCACAGTTAGAGCAGGTAGAATTTGTGTAGCCTATCTCTGTTTCTGTAGGAGCTACTGTTTCACCGGTAACATAATTGTGACCAAGTGCATTTGCTGTTTCGGTGTAACTATCCTCACATTTAGAACAGGTATATGTATAAAGACCTGCTTCTGTACATGTGGGAGCAGTTGTAATTTCCTTTACATAGTCATGCTCACAGCTTGTATCAGCTACTTCAGTAGCAACGAAGATGATAGAATCCATCATTGCTCTGTAACCGTCCGAAACTGTTGTCAATGTAACTGTCTTGGTTGAACTTGTATCAACCTCGATAGCGGTGTAATCACCGTTCTTGGAAAGGGTTGAAATTGTGTATGAAGTACCATTTACGGTAATTTTGGCAGTGTTAGCCTTATATCCTGCGATATTGATAATTACCTTTTTAACGTTATCAGGAGCCACAAGGGTAAATTCACCTGCTGCTGAACTTGAACCGAGCTTAATGGCGCTATTACCCTTCTCGTCATAGCAAGAGAGATACATCTTGCTACCGCCTGTAATGGAGAGTTCATAATCACCATTAGTTTCGGAGTAGGTTGGCTTATCTGTTGTTGTCTCACTATGACCAGTTGTTGTTTTGTTTGCACCGAAATTAAAGATAATTTCTTTTTCAACCACATCGCCGGTGGGATCTGTGAAATCTCTATTCTCGGTAATGCCGCAGCCGTCACAAGTGTAAATTGTGTAGCCCTGCTCTGTTTCAGTAGGATCTATAACATCACCTGCAACAAAGTTATGACCTGTTGCTGCGGTTTCATCATCTTTATATGTATCTCCGCAAAGCGAGCAGGTGTATGTTGTAAAGCCGCCCTCTGTACAGGTGGGATCAGTTACTACTGAATCATAATTATGCTCGCAGCCGCCCTCTTCAGCCTCTACTACATATGTGATGGTGTTAATCATTGCTCTTACACCACCGGAAACTGTTTTAACAGCAACCTCCTTGGTGGTGCTTGTATTAACTGTGATAACGTCATACTGGCCATTGTCTGAAGCTTTTGAAAGCGTATAGGTAGTTTCATTTACGCTAAGCTTTGAGGTGTTTGCTTTATACTTCGCAGCTTCGATGATTACCGAAGTAACATCATCGGGTACAGTAAAGGTAAAGCCGCCGGTTTTTGAACTAGCGCCAAGCTTAATACAGCCATTACCCTTAGCATCACGAGCGCCAGTGTAAAAATTGCTAACGTTCGTTAAAGATAATGTGTAGTCGCCGCTTGTTTCGGAGTAGCTTGTTTTTGAGCTACCATCAGCGTGCGTTGCACTTCCGTTTGCGCCGAGATTAAAGACAATCTCTTCGGTTGTTGATGCTGTAGCAGTACCATCTGCGAATGCAGAAATCGGCATAAAGCTAAGCACCATGGCAATTGAGAGCACAATTGCCAAAATTCTTTTCTTCATTACTTTTTCCCCCATTTTTTAATTTTTGGTAAAAAGAAATATATACCTAAGTTACATTATATACCCTTAGTTTCAAAATGTAAATATTTTTTTAACAAAAAATAGGAACTTCCCCATTTTTTTGTTTGAAATCCGTTTCCAATTTACTGCACAAACTGTTAGGTTGTTTTTATTATGAGTATATGATATATGTGATAAAGAATATGTCGAATTTGGTATTAAAATATAAAAACATTTTATTTATTGTGGATTTAAACAGAAAACCGCCCCCGACATTTAGTCGGGGGCAGTTTAATTAGTTTAGATTAAATTTTATGCTACTGTTACAGTGTTAGAAGTAATGTATTTTACTGTGCCATCAACATTTACTCTGGCAATTACATAGTACTCGCCACTGGTCTTAACACTTATGCTTGCGGTATCTGTTACAACCTTGATCTGAGTTGTAGTTCCATCAACTACGCGTTTTACCCAAACCTTATCGATATTTACACCGTTCCATGTAAGAGTGTTCTCATTCGCTGTAAGAACAACATCCTCGGCAGGCAAGGTTGTAAAGCTCGCAGCTTCGCCATAACCTGTGTAACCATTTACGGTCTTAGCATTTACATAAACCTTATACTCTGTGTCAGCCTCAAGACCATATATATTTAAAGTTGTTGCTGCGGTTCCGCGATAGATAGTTTCTCCGCCACCTACAATCTTAACCGCATACTTAGTAGCATCTTCTACACCATTAATAATGATAGTTGCCTTATACTCCGAAACATTGGAGATTGTTGCGTTTGCCTTGTTTTCTATCTTCTTGGAGATCTTGAAGGGAACTTCTTCTGCATCATGGAAATCATACCAGCCTTCAGTTGTCTTCGCAATTACCAATGCAACGTAATCACCTTCTGCAAGGCAATCAAATACTGCGCGGTTTGTTGTCTTTTGAGCCGTTTTTACCTTCGTTCCGTCTGCCGCATAAATATAAACGATATATCTATCTACTGCGGTAAGAGCATCCCATGTAACAGTTACCTTATCTCCATCAGTAGCAGCGGATATATTCTGAACCACACCGCTGAGTGAACTTGTGGGATTTGCATATTTTATATCGCCGCAGGAACAGGTATAAACTGTGTAGCCTGTTTCATACTTTGTGGGTGCTACTACAGTTTCCACATACTCACACACATGAATTTCCACAACCTCATAGAGACCCGCATCGATTTCTACAAGCTCAAAGCCATCAGCTGCGGTGAGGTATTCAGCGCCTACGATCTCGTTGCCGTTAAAGTCTAGGATTATAGGCTTATCTATTTCGAGAGGTGCAGTAAGCTCGGCGTTCTTTTCAAGAACGATAACATCACCTGCATTTGCGCCTGCAACTGCTCTCGCAAGTGCTCCGTCACCTACATAATAGGTTGTAACCGTGGGAGCGGCTGCTCTGAGCGAGAAGGTTGAAACGCCTGCCGAGCGTGAAACTAATTGGGTATTTTCACCAATGTAATTATAAATTGCTCCCGGACCCGTATCTCCACCGTAACTGAATTTACCAACAAATTCACCATTATAGATATTTACGTTAGTTCCTGCACGAGATTGAATGCTCATACTGGGGCCATTGTAATAGCCACCATTTATAAAAATAGTAGATTCGTATTCACCCACAACTGCAGCACCCTTAATTGAGATTTTAGACTCAAAATGACCGCCGTTTACAGTAAGGGTTGCGCGCTCGACATAAACAATGTTTTGCTGATTGGCATTGACATTGTTACTGCCGTCATTCATATAATACTGACCGTCATTAATAACTGCGGTTGCGCCGCCCACAATCTGTACGCTACCAAAGCCACTATCTACAACGGCATCCTCAATTGCAAGGAAACCTCCGTTGGTGTAAACGGTGTAATGAGTATTATTTTCGCTACGGAAATCTACGCCGTCAATATTAACTGTACCGCCAAAGTTACGAACTGCGCTACCGCCTGTTGCGTTTGCCTGAATGTAACCTGAACCGCTATCGGTAAGGTTTAATGTACCACGGTTAAAGATAACGTGCGCACTTTCCTCGGCATTTGAAACGAGGGCATAACCATTAAGGTCAAGATTTACCTCTACCTCTTCGGGAATATAAAGATGATAAGGATAATTTGTTTCCTCTTCTGCGAAAACTTCGGAAAGACTTACATTGCTACCGAGAGTAATATTTCCGCCCTGTGCAAATACGTCTACTGCGCTCTTTGCGCATACTGTACAGGCACCATTTTCAAACTTATGACCGAATACGCCGCAACCTGTGTGAGCTCCGACGAATTCATCTTCATCTGTTACGAAGAAGGATTCACCAAGATAGAAGGTTGCGCCAGAGGTCTTGCCATTATAGAAGTTCATTCTATCCCATTTGCTAGCTATCTTGCTTGCAACATTTGTTGTAGCCTCAGTTGCGCCATTAGCATTTGCAAACTTATCTACGGGGAAGAGGAAATATCCATCGATATCTCCATTAAATACGAATCCACTGTTATACACATAGGATGAACGAGCTCCTGTTGTTTTATCAACAAACACATATTCCTGACCATTGATGAGGTAAAATCTACTATTGGTACCATCGGAATTGTTATGATAGTAGGGAATCATGGTCATGTCTTTTGCGCCCGTGATAGCCATACGGAATGCAATATGAGTAATCTTTGTTGTATCAATACTTGAAGGAACACCTGCTACTCTTTGGTTAGGAGCGACGTTACTTCTTGAAGTGAATGATGAATCATATGTATCAGCTACATAATGTAAAACATCCGAATGAGAACCTTTACCATTATCAGTAATTACAATTGCTCTATCGCCACCCGAAATAGTGGTGATATGAACAGCTCTTCTTGCACTGGTTGATGCTACTGTAGGATCATAGATCTCTTTTGCATAGGAGTCATTGTAACCATTATTAATAAAGTAATAACTTCTGAAGGGGCTAATACGCATAGCGTTGTAACCGCCCTCTACTGCATACTTTTCAACATTAGCGGGTTTTCTTGCTGCTGCAAAGGTTTCAATATTCTCTACAAAGAAACTATCGCCAAGTAATAACTCTTTATTATCCCAGTTAGATGCTTTCTTATAAGAAGCGGATGCAGCATGATCCATAAACTCGATGCGGATACATCTGTATGCATTTTGTAATGCATCTAGTGACATACCAAATGTCTGAGCATTCAAGATAGGAACAAGGAAATAACCATCTACGCTACCTACCGAGTTTACACCGATACGGCTTCCTGAACCTTCATCAGCATAAACCTCAGTAAGAGAACCATCTTCTAAGTTAAGGAAGAAGTTGGGCGACTGTGGAACTTTTATATCCGGGGAACCGCCAGCCTTTGCAACATCTGCACGCCATACATTAAATGTATAGTCGGTACCACCCATACCTGTTTCAATGAACACCTTAAAGGCGGAGTTTTGGAAAACACCAGCTTGGTTGTAATCATTGATCTTAATACGCAACGCAAGGTATTGCACATTTGAAACATCAAAAGGAACGCCTATTGTGCTACCATAGGTATTAAGTGCCGATCTGATTGTACAAGGTACATTTTTTTCCTGGAACACACTACTATCGTATACCCAGAATTTTTCGCCATTTTCTTCACGAACAGATAC
>JAZQLL010000106.1:0-4178 GCA_045542675.1 Oscillospiraceae bacterium | reverse complement strand
AATAGGAAGGAAATTTGCGAAAAGCGGGAAAATTGCAGTTTTATTGTCGCTAAGTTGCAATAAAAACACGATTTTCGTAAAAAAGTTTGCCATAAAGCACTATAAAACGAATTTTTCTCTTGCCAAACTGCACATTTTTATGTATAATATAAAATAACCAAGTATTTTTAATAAAACACTTTAGGAGGACAATTTTATGAAACGCATTATTGCAATCGTTGCAGCGCTCGTTATGGCGCTCTCACTCGCTGCTTGCGGCGGAAACACAACCACTATGACTATGGGTACAGGCGGAACCGCAGGTACATACTATGGCTACGGCGGAATCCTCGGCAATCAGATTAAAACTACAACCGGTATCACTGTAAACGTAGTTTCTACCGACGGTTCAAAAGCAAACATTCTTGGTATTGACTCTGGCAACTATCAGCTCGGTACAGTTCAGTCCGACGTTATGACATACGCTTGGAATGGCGAGCGTTCCTTCGAGACAGAGGGTAAACTCGATTCTTTCCGCGTAATCGGTGGTCTCTATGCAGAGGCAGTTCAGCTCGTAACTATGGATGCTAACATTAAGAGCGTTGCAGACCTTAAGGGTAAAAAAGTTTCTATCGGTGCTGCAGGTTCGGGCGTTTACTTCAATGCTATCGACATTCTCGGTGCCGCAGGTCTTAAAGAGAGCGACATCGTTCCCCAGTATCAGTCATTCGCTGATTCTGCAGATGCTCTTAAAGACGGCAAGATCGATGCTGCATTCATCGTAGCAGGCGCTCCCACACCCGCTATTCAGGAGCTTTGCACATCTGCATCTGCTTACCTCGTTCCTATCGATGGCGATGTAGCTACAAAGCTTATGGAGTCTTCTCCTTTCTACACCACCTACAAGATTCCCGCAGAGACCTATAAGGGCCAGACCGCTGATGTAACAACCGTTACAGTTAAGGCTACCCTTATCGTAAGCACTTCTGCAAGTGAGGACGATGTATACAACGTTACAAAGGCTATCTTTGATAACATTGATGCTGTATCAAAAGCTCATGCAAAAGGCGAGGAGCTTTCTCTTGAGAACGCTACTGAGGGTATCACCGTTCCCTTCCACGCAGGTGCTGCAAAATACTTTGCTGAAAAAGGCGTAACTGTTGAGACAAAATAAGTTTTTCTAAATTTGCCTTTCACGATTGCCTGCAGTAGAAACTGCAGGCAATCTTGTTGTTCATATTGAAAAAAGGAGGAGACCATGGCACTTTTTAAGAAAAAGACCGCAGATGCACCGCAGGTCCAGGAACCTATGGATGTCGATGCGGTAATGAAAAAGTATGACCGTGAGTCCAATACTCGCGTTTGGGAGGGCGTTCCCAAGATAATTGTAACCTGCATCTTGGCAACATTCTCGCTATTTTGTATCTATGTAACACTTTTTGCCACCTGGCTTGATGAGATCCGCCTTACATCCTTTATGGCGTTTATTATGCTCATAGGATATCTGGTGTTTCCTGCTAAAAAAGGTGTGCAAAAAACAAATCATCTGCCCTGGTACGATATTGTAATTATGGTACTTGGTACCGGAGCATTCGCATACTTTTGCTTTAATGCAACCGAAATCGTTGCAAGATTTAAGATTACCCCTATTGAGGTAGTTATCGGACTTATTGGTATACTCTGCCTTGCAGAACTTTGTCGCCGCAGTGTCGGTCTGCCGATTCTTTGCGTTGCCGGTGCACTTATTGTATACGGTTTGATATGGGGCTCCACAAACCCGAATTTCTGGGCACGTATCACAGAGTTTGTCCGTTCTACTTTCTACACCAAAGAGGGAATTCTTTCAACACCTATCAATGTTTGCTCCAAGTATATCGTTATGTTTATCATTTTCGGTGCATTCCTTGAGCGAACAGGTATCGCCGATTTCTTCATAAAGATTTCAAACTCTCTCGTTGGCGGATTTTCAGGTGGACCTGCAAAGGTTGCCGTTGTCGCATCTGCGCTTGAGGGAATGGTTTCGGGCTCCTCGGTTGCTAACACCGTAGGCTCGGGCGCAGTTACAATTCCTCTTATGAAGAGAACAGGTTATAAGCCCGAATTTGCCGCAGCCGCTGAGGCGTCAGCATCAACAGGTGGGCAAATTATGCCTCCTATTATGGGCGCCGCCGCATTTCTTATGGCAGAAACTGTCGGTGTACCTTATTCCAACATCGTTGTAAGAGCAATTCTGCCCGCAGTGCTCTACTTTGCGGGCGTGTTTATAACCGTTCATCTCGAGGCTAAAAAAGAGGGACTTCGCGGACTTTCACGTGAGGAACTTCCCAAATTAAAGCCCCTCTTAAAGCAGAGCTATCTGCTCCTGCCCCTTATCCTGCTTATTTACCTCGTTGCAACAAGTACAAAGTCCATCGCTTATGCGGCGGCTATAGCTATCGTTGTTGCAATCGCAGTCAGTATGTTCAACAAAGAGCATAGAATCACCCCCAAGAAACTGCTTGAGGCACTCGCCGCAGGCGGTCAGGGTATGATAACTGTTGCGGCGGCTTGCGGTGTCGCAGGTATCATCGCAGGCGTTATAGGAACAACAGGCCTCGCATTTAAACTCTTTAACGGAATTGTTTCTGTTGCAGGAAATCATATAATTGTTGGCCTTTTCCTGACTATGCTTTGTTGTATTGTTCTCGGAATGGGCGTTCCTACAACCGCAAACTACTGCATTATGGCGGCAACATGCGCTCCCATCTTAGTTCAGATGGGCGTTCCCATGATTGCGGCACACTTCTTTGTTTTCTACTTTGGTATCGTTGCCGACCTGACTCCGCCTGTTGCCCTCGCGGCTTATGCGGGCGCGGCTATCGCTCAGGCAAATCCGATGAAAACTGCATTTACTTCAACAAAGCTTGCAATCGGTGCATTTATCGTGCCTTATGTGTTTGCGCTTAACCCCGCAATGCTCTTTATTGATACAACCGTTTGGGAGGTTATCCTTATTTGTATCACCTCGCTCATCGGTATGTTCGGTGTATCAGCTGCTTTAGAGGGCTATATGTTTACTAATATGCGCTGGTATGAGAGAATACTGAGCGCTGCAGGCGGCTTGCTCCTTATTTACCCCGGCATTGTTACCGACCTTATTGGCCTCGGCCTTGTTGCAGTTGTTATTGCCATTCAGGTCATTTCTAGAAAGAAAAACGCCCCTAAACTTGCATAACGTTTCATAAAAAATATAAAAAGGAGTTCACCTAAATGGTGAACTCCTTTAAATTTTTACTGTTATTTTTTTATTACATAACCCGTTTCTGATATGATTTTCTGTCCCTGCTCGGACTGCATCCAGTTAAGAAAAGGTTCTATGTATTCATTTTGGTTTTCCTTAAGTGTTATGGCGTAAAGCGTGGTAGTAAGCGGATATGCTCCGCTTGCAATGTTTTCCTCGGTGGGCGCTATACCATCAATGGATAGAAATTTAATATCGTCCTTGTAGGTATTTGCCATTTTGGTGGAGTAGTAGCGGAAGGAGTAACCAATCGAGGAAGCCTTGTTTTGATAATTTGCAACCTTGCTTAGCACACCGCCCATGCCCATCTCGTACTCAACTTCAAGAGGTTTTTTAAGTGGGGTGTCGCCCATAAAGTACTGCATCATGGTCTGCGAGCCAGAGTTTTCGGGGCGCTGAAATGCTAAAATGGGGATATTCTTGCCACCCACCGATTTCCAACTTGTGTACTCGCCCGAATAAATTTTGCGCAGATCTTCCGAACTAATGTTATCAATAGGATTGTCCTTGGAAACAAAGAAAACACACGCCTCTTGTGCCAATGGCGTCATAACAAGTTCGGAACCTTGTGCCTCTGCCAAATCCTTTTGCGCCTTTGAGGGCTGCGCCCCAAAGAAAATATCAACCTCACCGCTAAGGAGTTTTTTATACGCCTCAATGGTGTTTGTGAATATTACGGGTCCTGTCCTTTTGTTTTGAAAACTTGCAACATCATCGTAGCAGTTTAGTGCAAATGCGGAGTATACGGGATATGCCGCCTCGGCTCCGTCGAGAATTGGCATTTTATCCTTGTCAGATATGGTAAACGAGGGATCGTCCACGCGAACAAGTATATTATTTCCGTTGTTAATGTGGTAAGGCCAGAGGTCAACGCTTGACCATCCGTCTTCGTATGGAAAACCATAGCCGTCTATATTGG
>JAZQLL010000105.1:0-6949 GCA_045542675.1 Oscillospiraceae bacterium | reverse complement strand
CCTCGGCGTCATCTTCGCACTCGGCTTCTATCTCGTCATTGTCGTTGTAATAAAGTTTGGAAATCTTAGCCTCGGCGTTCTTTAAAGAGGCGTCTGCTACAGAAATAAGTGCTTCTGCCTTATTAAGAACAGTTTCGTCATCTTCCATAAACTGCGCCTTGGACTCATTTGTGTCAACATAAAGCTTCATATAATCGGGGTCGGTCTTTCTCTTTTTGGCGATTCTTACTCGCATAACAATAATAAGAGTAACCGCCGCGATGCAAACCGCGAAACTTAAGAGCTGTGAAACCCTGAAGTTGCCTATCATAAGGCTGTCGGTTCTAAGTCCCTCAATAAATCCGCGACCCAGTCCATACCAAGCGCCGTAGAAGAGGAAAATCTCTCCGTCAAACTTTCTTATTCTGCGGTAAACGAGGATTATGATAAGAAATCCTGCAAGACACCACATTGATTCGTAGAAAAAGCAGGGATGAACAGGCTCAGAAGGGTTAACATCAATGCCTTGCTTGAACAAATCCCAACCAACGCTCTCAAGATACTGCTGGGTTTTATCGCTGTACATTCCGAAAATGGAATCGGTATTGGTACCAAAGGCTTCCTGATTTACAAAGTTGCCCCATCTGCCGATACCCTGACCGATGAAAAATCCTGCGGCCGCAATATCAAGGCAGGGGAGAAAACGGGTCTTGTTGATGCGCGACATAACAAATGCTGATAAAAGACCCAAAATAATTCCGCCGTAGATACCTAGTCCGCCGTCGCGGATATTTATCATATCCCAGAGCGAATCGTAACTATCAAAGTTGAAAATAACATAATAGACTCGCGCGCCGATAATACCGAAAACAAGACCCACGATTGCAAGGTCAATGAGTTTGTCGGAATCAACGCCGTATTTTCTTGCCTGGGTAACGCCGTAGATAACCGCCAAAATTGCGCCAAACGCAATCAAAACAGCGTACCAGTAAACTGCGAAGTCGCCTATCATAAAAGCCTCTCTTGTGAGGTTTAATTCAAGGCCGAGTTTTGGAAACTCTACTACATATTGCTCCATAAAATGTCCCTCCTTGTGCACTTACATAGGTGTAATGACCGAAATAGAACTGTATTTTTCGAAAAGCGAATTTTTAAGGCGCTTTTCAATATCCTCAAGTTTAAGTTCGGATATAATCTTAAGGCTCTCAAATGCATCATAGCCCATAAAATGCGAATTCATCATAGAGGTTGCAACGCTTTCAACGGTGTTGAATCTTGAAACCTTGCCGCCGTAGAATGACTTTTTGAGTACCTCAAAAAGCTCGGCATCGAGTCCCACAAGTTTAATTCTGTCAATTTCAGCACAAATCTCGTCGTAAACCTTTTCGGGATCGGGCGCCTCTCCGCCTATGATGTTTACAAGGTAGCCATCACCTGACATAACCTCATACCCAAATGTTGAGTTGATGGTGCCTTCGTTGTAAAGCCTCTCGTAGAAATCGGTAGCCTCTCCGAAAATCAGTTCGAGCATTATCTCGTTTTCAATCTGCGCCTTTAAGATGTCATCGCAAGGCTTTTCTTTAAATCCGATTTCAAAAAGAGGCATCGAAACCTCGAGTTTTTTCTCGGTTTTCTTAAGGAAAATATCCTGAGGCTCGTTTATATCGCCGCTCTCAATGGTTATTTCCTCGCAGGGCTTTAGGATTTTGTCACAGAGTTTTAAAACCTTGTCAACATCAAAATTTCCTGCAATGGAGAGCACCATATTTGAAAGATTGTAGAAGGTGTTGTAGGTGCGGTATAAAAGTTCGGGCGTAATTTCGGAAATGGACTCAACGCTTCCTGCAATGTCAATCCTGATGGGATTCTCCCAGAAAAGCGCCTTTAAAAGTCCTAAAAACACGCACCACGAGGGATCATCATCGTACATTTTTATCTCTTGACCGATGATGCCTTGCTCTTTTTCAACGGTTTCCTTTGTAAAATAAGGGTGAGTCACGAAATTTAAAAGAATCTCAAGCGACTCGTAGATGTTTTCGGTTGCTGAAAAGAGATACGCCGTCTTTTCAAAAGAGGTGTAGGCATTAGCGTTAGCGCCTGTGCGCGAGTAACTTACAAATGCATCCTCGGTTTCACCCTCAAAGAGTTTGTGCTCTAAAAAGTGGGCGATTCCATCGGGAACTGTGCAAAATTCCTCGTCAAGATTTGTCTTGAACGTGCGGTTTACCGAGCCGAATTTGGTTGCGAACAGGGCATAGATGCCGCTATATTCGGGCATTTGGTGTAAAAGAACGGTAAGTCCGCTCTTGTGCTTTATCTTAAGATAACTTTCGTGCAAGCTCTCGGAAGAAATGGTTTCTTTAACTGTTTTTCTCATCATTCTTCCTCCTTTGGCACCATAAAGTAAACTGTGTTAAGCCATACCTTGCGCGCGGCGTTGATTACATCTTCGCGGCTAACCTTTAAAAGCGCCTCTAATTCCTCTTGGGGAAGCGACATATCACCGCATAAAAGCCTGGTGAGGAAATATCCTTCGGTTTTTGCAATGCTATCCGAAACGGCGGTGTAAAGATTTGTATAAAGCCGCCTTGCGTTATCAAGTTCCTCTTGTGTTAGTTCGCCGTTTTGAAGTGCACGAAGTTGCTCTATAATGGCCTCTTCGGCTTTTTCGCGATTTTCCGACTCAATGCCGCTATTTACAAGGATTGTTCCTTTGAAACTGTCGTAACGCGCCGAACAGTAATAGCAAAGGCTCATTTTTTCTCTGACATTTAAGAAAAGTTTTGAGAAAGGAGCGCCGCCTAA
Organism: Oscillospiraceae bacterium; assembly: GCA_045542675.1. Classification (GTDB taxonomy): domain Bacteria; phylum Bacillota; class Clostridia; order Oscillospirales; family Ruminococcaceae; genus SIG578. Next base: position 4,165 of record JAZQLL010000105.1, on the reverse strand, counting down.
AAGGGTACACATAACCCTAAGGGCGTTTTCTTCCTCTTTCGAAACCTCGCCGCCGCAGGTAAATCCAAGTGATAGCTTAGCCTGTGAAATTACAAAGGTCTCGGTCACTCTCTTTACCTCGCGCTCGGGCTCTTTGATGAGCGACTCTACAGCGTAAGGCTTTTCTCGCTCGGCCGCGGCAGTAAAGCAGTTTGTAAATATTTCGCAAGCCGCCTCGGCATCGCCGCATCCTGTGAAAATAATCTCAATATGCGCCTTTTTGAGTAGTTCGTTGTAGGAATCGAAAACCTCTCTGCGAGAGAGCTTTTCTGCCTCAGAGAGCGAACCTAGTTTACTGATGGAAGAGGGATGACCCTCGCACATTATTTGTTGGCATCTGGATGCCGCAAGGGCAACCTTGTCGTTGAGCTCGGCTTTTATTGAGTCAATGAGCGACTGTTTTTCGGTTTCAAAAGTTTTTCTAGAAAAGCCGCCGTCCTCGATAACGGGGTCGAGTAGTAGGCCGCAAAGAATCTTACAAATATCTACGGTTACCTGCTCGCCGCTTAAAGTATATTTATCATCAATCGCGGTGATACCGATTGTGAGAAGCTGGGTATCTCCCGCCTTGGAAACATTTCCGTCACATGAAGCGCCGTAAAGGGAAGAGAGCATACGCGAAAATTCCTTAGCGCTCGGGCATTCACTGTATCCGCGGCGCAAAATAAGGGGCAGTATAGCAAAATCAGCCGCCGTTTCCTCTGTAAGAGGAGCCGCCAGGGTTACAGAAATGCGATTATTTTTAAATTTCGGGTCGGTTATTTGTGTAAAAAATATCCCGCTTGATATTTCACTTCGTTTTATGCTCAGTGCCATATAAGATTCCTTTCAAAAAACGAATTTTTTCCTTATATAGTATAGCACAAACTGGTAGTAAATAACAATAGGTTTTGCAGTTTATTTACAAAAAAATAAAAGCCTTGCAAAAGCAAGGCTTTTATGGTTTTTACTGCTCTACTGCGTAAACGCAAACTCTCTTGCGGTCACGACCTACTCTCTCGAACTTAACCTTACCGTCAATTTTTGCAAATAAGGTGTCGTCCGATCCGATTCCGACGTTCTCGCCGGGATGGATGTGAGTGCCTCTCTGGCGAACGAGGATATTTCCTGCGAGAACGAACTGACCGTCAGCTCTCTTTACGCCAAGACGCTTGGATTCGGAATCACGACCGTTCTTGGTCGAACCTACTCCCTTTTTATGAGCGAAGAATTGAAGATTTAAGCGAATCATTGTTACACCTCCGTAACCGTAATTTTAATTGTGCCGTCATACTCCTCGCTTATACACTCAAGCTGAAGCCGGAGTGCTGAGAGGAAATATTCGGCGGTTTGATCTCTTTTTGCAAGGTTGAAAACAATTTCATTTTCCAAAACCTCTACATCGGCTGGGATACACGCACATTCTGTTATGCCGTTTAAAACTGTCATAACTGCGCTTGTGACCGCACTGCAAACGATATCCTCACCTGCATCGGCATATCCCGCGTGCCCCTCTATCGAGAAGGCGGTGTAGAAGCCCTTGCTTCTTAGAAAATTAGCATTAATCATATGACTTATTTTGCGTTGATAGCTTCGATCTGAACCTTAGTATAAGGTTGTCTATGACCGATTTTACGCTTGCTGTCCTTCTTGGGCTTGTAGGTGAAAACAGTGATCTTCTTCGCCTTGCCGTTTTTGAGGACCTTTGCGGTTACGGTTGCACCCTTGATATAGGGAGCGCCGATCTTTGCCTTACCCTCGTTACCGATAACGATAACCTTATCGAAGGTAACAACATCGTCAGTATTAACATCGAGCTTTTCAATGTAGAGAGAATCTCCCTGCTCAACGCGGTACTGCTTTCCGCCGGTTTCAATAATTGCGTACATTCTGGGCACCTGCCTCTTCTGTAATCTCGCTGTTTAAGGCGACGGCAATCCGTACTTGCTAGAGGGCATACTACCCCCTGCCTCAACCATGCGGCTTAAATATATTACCATAAAGTAGGGGCTTTGTCAAGCAATTTTGCAAGGTTTTTTCTCTATTTTTTAAGACTCTGAAAAAACTCGACAATAGCAAATTTTGCCTTGAATTTTGGGCTTGAAACGGTATCTATTTCACTGTCTGTAAGCACATCGGAAAGTTCCTTTTGTCCCTGAGCGGCAGGTATGCAAAGGGCGGGGAAGAGAACGCACCACCAGTTTTTGCCCTCGGCTTTTCCTATTTTTAGTCGCAGCGCCGTGTACTGACCTGCAGGCATTGTCACGCCCTCATATTCCCGCGTTTCAAAGTACATATCGTCTATCTCGGCTTGTACAGTGTAGTCAAATCCGTTTTTTTCTATTTCTTTTCTCGCGATTTGCTCGATTTTACTGAGATTTTGCTCGGCGCACTTTATAGCGCCCTCTAAGTCATCGGTTGAATCGAAAATCTCGGGCGATGCTTTTAAAATTTCGTCTCGGATTTTAAGTTTCAGCGCCTGGTCTTCCTTAGAGTCGGAGTTTGCCAGTATGTGAAGGCGCAAGACCTCGCCACGCACATTGTTGCAGTCGATGGAAAAAGAGGTGAAACTACTGAAAATAATTGAAACAATAAGTCCTAAAATAATTGCAAGTTCTGTTTTTTTCATTTTTGATTGTCCTTTCGTTTTGTCTTGCAGTGATTTTTGTCCAAAAAAATTCTAAATATTCATTTGACCGCCCGCTTTTTTGGTGGTATAATGTTTTTGTTTACATAAACTAATCTAAAAGGTGGTGATAGGTTGAAAAATTTTGATATAACTGGTATGAGTTGTGCCGCCTGCTCGGCGAGGGTTGAAAAGGCTGTCTCAGAGGTCGCGGGAGTTTCCTCTTGCAGCGTAAATCTGCTTACAAACTCAATGTCGGTAGAAGGCGAGGCAACACCCTTAGAGATAATTTCGGCAGTTGAAAAGGCGGGTTACGGCGCGAGCGAAAAAGGAAAATCCGCTGCTAAAATTTCGCAAGCTAAAAAAGAAAACAGCGAAACTCGCACCATAGTTTTAAGGCTTGTAATTTCGCTTGTGTTTTTAGCGGCACTGATGTATCTCTCTATGGGACACATCATGTTTTCTCTTCCGCTCCCGGCGTTTTTAGAGGGTAATGCGGTAGCACAAGGAATTTCTCAACTTATCCTGTCTGCCATAATTTTAGTAATAAACCAGAGATTTTTCATAAGCGGATTTAAGGGCGTTATACACGGCGCACCCAATATGGACACCCTTGTGGCGCTTGGCTCGGGCGCATCATTTGTTTACAGTACCATCCGATTATTTGATATGACGAGTTTTGCTCTTTCGGGCGGTCACGCATCGGCGCACGCAGTACTGCACGACCTCTATTTTGAGTCTGCCGCCATGATTCTCTGCCTTATAACAGTCGGAAAACTTTTAGAGGCTTACTCCAAAGGCAAAACCACCAACGCTATTAAAAAACTTATTGACCTTTCGCCCAAAACGGCGCTCGTAATTCGCGAGGGTGCTGAAAAAATCATTAAAACCGAGGACCTTTTGGTCGGTGACATCTTTATAGTCAAGGCGGGCGGCAGTATTCCTGCCGATGCCACTGTTGTAGAAGGCCAGTGCAGTGTGGATGAGTCAGCGCTGACGGGCGAGAGTATGCCGGTCGAGAAAAAAGAGGGGGATAGGGTGTCCGCCGCGTGCATAAACCTTTCGGGCTATATTAAATGTAAGGCTCAGAAGGTAGGCGAGGATACAACCCTTTCGCAGATAATCAAAATGGTGGAAAACGCGTCGGCAACCAAGGCGCCTATAGCCAAAATAGCCGATAAAGTTTCGGGATTCTTTGTTCCTGTAGTGCTCGCCATCGCGCTTGTTACGGCGGCAGTCTGGCTCATGCTCGGGGCAGAAATCGGGTACGCGCTCGGTAGGGCGATTTCGGTACTTGTAATAAGTTGCCCCTGCGCACTCGGACTAGCAACACCCGTTGCAATTATGGTAGGCTCGGGAGTCGGCGCCAAGAACGGCATACTCTTTAAAACCGCCGAGGCGCTTGAAACTGCGGGTAAAACTGAAATTCTTGTGCTAGATAAAACAGGAACCGTAACCGAGGGAAAACCCCGCGTAACAGATATTAAAACGGTTCCCGATATAAACGAAAATGAACTACTA
>JAZQLL010000104.1:0-3030 GCA_045542675.1 Oscillospiraceae bacterium | reverse complement strand
TGTTACATGCGGCTAATTGCCATCTTCACACCCATCTGCTTTAACCTTACAGTTCAAAACCTAACCTTACTTCAGCTACTTTATCGCTGTGTTAATAGATGTTAACGGACACTGAGATCCCTCGTCGCTACGCTCTGTAGGGATGACAAAAATGGCGAACACATCGGTTCGCCATTTAAACGTTTACTTGTTAAACAAAACACGTTTATTTTATCTCCTCAGTCACTAAAGTGACAGCTCCTCTTCAACCAAGAGGAGCACTAAGTCCTTGTATTTTGGTTTTGATGTGTTCATCATTCTCGTTCACCATCACACACTATTTATCGCAATCCGCTCAAACATATTTTGCTGATTTGGGGGTGCTTTGTTGCTTTAAAATGCTGCGTTAATGATGATTTCATGTAACTGTTTTTACGCGTTACAGTTTTTATCAATATAATTTTGTTTATAATTTTTGAGATATTAAATTTGTACTGTTTTGTAAATTTTAACGTTTAATGGTTGTGCCCGACACGAGATTAGGGCTAGTGTTATGTTTAGTAAGGTTTCATTGACTTTCAAGGTCCTGTTTTTGTCTTTGTTCCTCTTCTCTTTCTGTTCTGAAAAAGCTGAAGCTCAGAGTGTCGTGTATCTGATTGGTAAAAAGTATGCCAATGCAGAGTCGGAGGTTACAGTAAATGGTAAGGATAAGTTTGAGTTCCGTGGGCCAGTGGAGAAGGTGAAAGTTACTCCTCCAACATCGATGACCGATACTCTTGTGTTGACTACATACAAGAGTTGTATAAAGAAGTGTACTTTCAATGAACCTGGAAAGGTTTTGTTGAATTGGAAATATAATTATACTAACCCTGTAAACAAGAATGTCCAGCACTATGAAAGTGAGATACAGTTGAACTTGACTGAAGGCTCGGTGCATTATGTTGAGTTGAAGATTAAGATTACGAATGACATAGAAATGGTTGAACTGAGTGAGAAGAAAGGTGCGAAACTTGTTGCCAAGGGCAAACATGTAACGCTTCCTGAGTATGTCAAGTAAAACATTCTAAAGCTATGAGATGTTTCCTTATTTCTCTACTTATTGTGTGCATAGGTTCTGTTAATGCACAGCCGTCGATATATAGCGAGGTCTTGAATAATTTATTCCCGACAAGTAGTTCTAAAGAGCATTTCAAAGGGCAGTTCATCAAAGGTAAACGCAGTGGTATGGGTTGCCTTAAAGAGAAGAATGGTACTATATACATTGGTGATTTTAATAAAAATGCTAAAACGGGTATAGGTATGCAGTTTTCTCCAGAAGGTAAATTTATAAAGAACTGTGACGGTGCTGTAGTTTATACAGGCGGTTTCAAGAATGGTAAGAAAAATGGTAAGGGGTGTTGTTATGCCCCGAATGGCGATTTGATTTACGAAGGTGATTTTATTGATGACAAGCCTGTGTCGGTATATCCGCTCCCTGAAGAAGATGTCGATATAAACCGTTATTTCTCGCTCTTTGAGACTGATAACTACTCGATATTTATTGGTGAGGTAAATAAGCATGTTTTCACAGGTTTGGGTGTCATTGTCTTTGAGGGCGGAGAGTTCTACTATGGAATGATGTCCGACAACTACCCTTCAGGAGTGGTGTTGCATGTGTTGCCTGACGAGGAGTGGAATGTTGTGAATATTGATGGCGATGAGATGGTGACTTTGTCAAGTTCGGAAAGATATAGGCAACTTGCACATGAGCGTTCAGAAATCAATAAGAAAATGAGACGCGACTTGTTTGAAAGTCTCAATTATTTTGCAGAGGGTGCGCTTACTGCCGCACAGCTTGTTAATGATATAAAGTCAGGTGGCAGTGCCGGCGCAGTTGGTGATGCTGAAGATACTGCTTATGAAGATGATAACAGTGACCTGGCTGGTGGTGGTTCTTCAAAGAAGAAGTCTAAGGCATCATCGAAGAAAACAAAAGCAGACTGTGGCACGGCATGGGTTAGTGATAGCCGCTCATATGCCGAGTACGATTCACAATTGGCTAATATGGATACCTATCCTGAGAAATATGATGCTTCGGACAGGAGCCGTATTCGTAGCAAGATGAAGAGTATAAGAGAAAAATGGGAGGCCCGAGGCTGTACTATTACTAAATCTCACAGAGAGTAGCCAATTGTTTGGCATATCGTAATTCGATTACTTCAATATCTGTCAATGGTTTTGATACTAATAAGGACGTTGAAGTAATCGTTTTTTTCGTACAATAAAACTGGCGGTGCGTTTCGTTACGGTGACTGTGTTTTGTGCTAGATGTAAGGGTAGACCATAGGTCTGCCTTTGTTTTTATGGTATCTTTTGGCGAACACCTGTTTCGCTCCTACACAATACCCTATTGGAGAGTGGACCAAACCGTACTCGCAGTGTTTATAAATGTATTTCAGCCCTCTCATTTGCCTAAGTTTACACGTTTTAGAACACTTGCAAGAACTGTCTTTACAGCATTTGTAGCCATTATTGTACCAATCTGCTTTAACCTTACAGTTCAAAACCTAACCTTACTTCAGCTATATATTGCCGTGTTAATGGATGTTAATGGTGCGGAGATCCCTCGTCGCTACGCTCTGTCGGGATGACAAAAATGGCGAACACATCGGTTCGCCATTTAAACGTTTACTTGTTAAACAATACACATTTATTTTATCTCCTCAGTCACTATGTGACTGCTCCTCTTCAACCAAGAGGAGCACTAAATCTTTGTGTTTTGGTTTTGATGTGTTATTTACGTTTGTTTGCTAACGACCCAGCCAATTTGCTTTAACCTTACAGTTCACAACCGAATCTTACTTCAGCTACTTTACTGCCGTGTTAATGGATGTTAATGGTGCAGAGATCCCTCGTCGCTACGCTCTGTCGGGATGACAAAAATGGCGAACCGATGTGTTCGCCATTTAAACGTTTACTTGTTAAACAATACACATTTATTTTATCTCCTCAGTCACTAAAGCGACAGCTCCTCTTCAACCAAGAGGAGCACTAAGTCCTTGTGTTTTGGTT
>JAZQLL010000103.1:0-5521 GCA_045542675.1 Oscillospiraceae bacterium | reverse complement strand
TCAATGCCCCTTCTTGTCAAACAATTTTACCTTTTTTCACAGTTTGTTTTCAAATTTGGAAAAATGTTCATTTTTTAATATTAAAACGAGATTAAAAATGCAGGGAACGGCATTTATGAAGTTCCGTTTTGTTTGCGGCGCTTCTACAAGCGTAGCGAAGCGGCGGCGAGGGAGTGAATGACAGTCCGGTGGGCTGTCAGAGCCGAGCCGTGACCGAACCGCAGTAGACCGAGCGCAATACGAAGAATATATTTTGTGCAGATATTGCGGAAGGGCACAGAGACCCTCCCCTACGGTTTGGGTTAATTTATCGATTACATAAAACCCGCCCACTGCAATCGCAGTGGGCGGTTTTGTATTATAATGAAAATGCCTTATTTTATTTTAAAAATCCTTCGATAATTTTTTGCTCGGCTTCCTCACGGGTAAGTCCCAGTGAGCAAAGTTTCATAATCTGCTCGCCCGCAATCTTGCCGATTGCCGCCTCGTGAATAAGTTCGGCATCGCCACAGTTTGCGTCAAGGCGAGGTGTGGCAGAACATTTGCCGTTTTCGGCTAAAATTGCATCGCAGGCGGTATAGCCTGTACAAGGGGCGTTACCCTCAATTTTGGAAACATAACTCTGACTCGAATTGCCTCTTGCAACCGAGCGCGAGCCAATCTCAACCTTTGAGTTCTCACCGTTTAAGTATACCTCAAAATTGGTGTCAACTCTATTATCGCCATCCGTAAGAAGTCTCTCGTGGACGGTAAAAACCGAGTCTTTTGAAAGGGTTGCGATGGTGTCGCGCTGGGCATCGTCGACGCCACCGATTTGCTCACTTATAACGCTTACAACGGCGCCCTCAGAGAGCACAAACTCACTCTGGGTGTTGATTTTCTTACCCGTACTTGAGCCTGTTCCGACATGCTTTTCGATATACTCAAGGTTTGCATTTTTACCCACGAAAAACCTATGAATTCCATTATGCAGAGCCTCGCCGCCCTCATCCGAGTGCACGCCGCAACCTGCAATAACGGTAACGCGCGCGCCCTCTCCGACAAAGAAATCGTTTGTAACGATATCTTTTACGCCCGACTTTGTAACGCAGGCGGGTATATAGGCGGTTTCAGCGACCGAATTTTCCTTTATATGAATTTCAATTCCCGAGCCATCTTCCTTACGGATAATCTGGGTGTTTTCGGTAGAACTGAGCGCCGCACAGGAACTGTTTTCACGGATTGAGTATGCGCCCTTCTGAAGTTCATCGAGAGAAATGCCTATCTCGGAAAGCAGATTTAAAGTATCATTATTCATCTGAGCACCTCTTTCCTACCGGGCAGTTATTATAAGCGGGGTCATCAAAAAGATTAGGCAGAATATCCGAGGGTTTGCCCTCGCGGGTTACCTCGCCGCCGCTTACAACAATGATTTTATCGGCAATATCGAGTATTCCGCGCTGATGCGAAATAATAAGTTGTCCTGCTTTATTGTTTCTTTTGAGATTCTCAAAAACGCTAATGAGTTTTTGGAAACTCCAGATATCGATTCCTGCCTCGGGCTCATCGAAAACGTTATATTTAGAAGAGCGCGCCAAAACGCCCGCAATCTCAATTCGTTTTTGCTCGCCACCCGAGAGGTTATTGTTAATTTCACGATCAATATAATCGTACATACAAAGACCTACTGTGCCAAGATAATCCTTAAGTTCATCGTTTGAAAGCTCTCTGCCTGCCGCGATATTAAGCATATCGCGAACTCTAAAGCCCTTAAAACAAACGGGGCGCTGAAAACCGTAGCCAAGTCCTTTTTTTGCGCGCTCGGTGATGTCCATTTTTGTTATGTCCTCACCATCGAGCAGTATCTGGCCTGCGGTTGTATCATAAATGCCCGAAATAAGTTTTGCGATGGTACTTTTACCGCCGCCGTTAGGTCCTGTTACCGCAACGATTTGCCCGTCGGGAACGGTGAAGCTAACGTTTTTTACTATGTCTTTTCCGTCTTCGCTGCGGAATGCTATATTTTTAACTTCCAGCAAGTTTTTCACTCCTTTGAAAGACATTTTCATTACATTTCATAATAACAAGTTTGCCCATATTTGTCAATGATTTACACTCCTTGAACACCAAATTAAATATTGGGTGGCAAAACGGTTACGAGCGAGCCTAAGTGCGAGCGCTCATTCGTAAACTCGAGAGCAAACCTTTCGCCGTCAAAGGTAATGAGCGTAACCGAGGCGTTGGCGGTCCATAGGGTGTCACAAAGGCGGTTCAGATTATGTAGGGTGAGCAGATTTGTGATAACGCGGATCGGGGTGGCGTGGGTGCCCACTACTATTGTTTTGCCCTCGTTTTCGCTCGCGATTTTCACAAGTTCCCTATAGATTCTATCCTGAAGCATGCGCATAGTTTCGCCGTTTTTAGGGCCCATCTCTTCGCTATCCGCTCTACCCCAGGCGCTCCAGTGCTCAGGGGTAATTTTCTCTATATCGGCATAAAGTCTGCCTTCCCAATCGCCCGCGAAAACCTCGCGAAGTTCCTTGCTTGGAATAATTTCCATACCCTTGTTTAAAGCGAGCGGTTTTACTGTATTATAGGCTCTTTTAAGGTCGCTCGAATAGATAGAATCAACCTCAATATCCTTAAAATACTCGGCTACACACTCCGCCTGTTTATATCCAAGTTCGGTTAAATCAAGGTCGGTATGCCCTAGAAATCGGCGTTCCAGATTACCGATACTCTCGCCATGACGTACCATATAAATTTTGGTGCTTTGCATAATTTACCCCTTTAAAAAATCAGATAAAAAACCCGAGAAAATCTCGGGTTTTTGTCGATATTTTGCGCGAGCACAAATCGATATATTTACTTTGAGTAAATTCGATATGTTTGCTTCGCAAACTCAATATGATATAAATCCCACTCGTTTTTGTGTTTAAAACACTAAAACATATCGTGTGCGTAGCACATATCGAGCTTTGCAAAAAGCATATAGAAAATCCCGCAAGGGATTTATATCGATGCCATCGCCTACGGCGATTGGCAAAAATGTTAGTGAATCGCAGTTCCCTCGGGAACGCTATCGTCAACAAAAATTATTTTACAGCCACAAGCATCGTGCGATGCGGCAAGAAGCATACCGTTACTCTGCACGCCCGCAAACTTGGCAGGTTTTAAGTTGGCTACAACGATAATTTTTCTGCCTTCAAGTTCTTCGGGCCTGTACTCCTTTTTGATGCTGGACATAATAACTCTCTCAGAAAGTCCATCAAAAAGGGTGAGTTTTAAGCAGCTATGAGATTTCTCAACTTCCTCAGCCTTTAAAACCTTACATACGCGGAAGTCCATTTTATCAAAATCATCAATAGTAATCTGCTCTTTAATGGGCTCGACACCCTCATTAGGAGCGATTTTGGTGCCCTTACTCTCTCTTAAAGCCTTTTCCTCGGCGGTTTCGGGCTTTGAAAAATCTAAGAGGGGTAGATATCTCTCAGCCTCGATAGCATAGAGGAAGAGATAGAGTCTGGGGCCCTTTTCCTTGCCGATAAGAAGTTCATAAACATTCTTAAAGAAGGTTCCCTGAGCCGATTTTCTCTCTTTATCGTCGGCAAAGTTAAATACTTTACCAGGTATTGCATAAAGCTCGGTGTTAAGGTCTTCTAAACTATATCCGCCCTTTGAAAGATAATCAAAGAGAAGTTCAATCTCCTTTTTCTCCTCATTGGAAAGGCTATTGTATTTCTCAAAATTGCGGCCATCTAAGAGATGGTTAAGGCTCTCGGGACTGCACTGCTCTGCCCAATATTTTGCAAGAGCAAGGCGCTCGGAGAACTCTGCTTCCTTATAGGGAGTTCCGATTTTCTCAAAAACAGTTTCGAGCATCTTGGGATTAAAGTCAACAACCGAGCCGAGCGAAACGAGCTGAGCCATAGGAACTGTTATAACATCGTGGCCCTTTACGAGCGCATTTGCGATAATCTCCTGTGCCCTCTGGTCGCCCTTGCCCTCTTTTACGGCGTTGTACATTTTATCAAACTCAAAATACTGCCTTAAGATCTCATCATCAAAGCAGAAATCAAATGCGTGAAGCGGCTCGGTTTTGGAATAGAGCCACAAAATAACCTCGGGCTGATAAAGTTGAAGCAGGGTCTTGGGGGTAAGGTTAAGCCCGCTTGAGCCCGACATTTTACCTGTTGTACCCTTGATTCCGATAAACTCATAACCCTGGAAATAAGGCGCGGGATAGTTAAAGATTTTTTCGGAAATAACTCTACTTGTCTGGTAACTGCCGGTAGGCGAAGCGTGGTCCTTTCCGCCCGGCTCAAAGTCAACTTTTTCAAACTTCCAGCGCATAGGCCAGTCGATTTTCCAAGCAAGTTTTGCATTATACTCACTTGTAAAGTCAAAATCCGCCTCGTGACCGCAGTCGCAGGTGTAGTGCGCAACTGTGCAATCATCTGAAAGCGAGGTGATTTTGGTGGTGTCCTTGCCGCACTTAGAGCAGTAGATACCAACGGGATAGTAAGCTGCTTTTTCCTCGGCGGTTGAATCCTGAGTTCTGAAGGAATCGAGAATATCGAAGATTTCGGCTCTATGCTTTAAGGAGTGGATAATCTCATCCTTATAAGCGCCCGAGCGGTACATCCCTGCCTGGCGGCGAAAATCTACCTCGATGCCAAACTTAGAAAGCTCTGCCTCAAACTCCTTTTCAAAATGCTCGGCGTAAGAAGCGCAGCAGCCAAAGGGGTCGGGAATATCGGCATAGGGTTTGCCAATGTATTTTTCAAAACCCTCGGTAATCTTCTGAACGTTTACCGGCACCTTTCTGAGTCTGTCAAACTCATCCCAGGAAAAGAGGAGTCTTGCTTTTTTACCCTGACGGCGAAGCGCAAGGCAAACAAAGTAACTTGTTACGATGTCGCGGAAGTTACCAATGTGAATAGAGCCCGAAGGGCTGATTCCTGCGGCGCAGACATATTCCTCTTTATCGGGGCTTCTGCGGATAATTTCTTTTGCAATTTTTTCGGACCAATGCATGAGGACATCTCCTTATGTTTATGTTATAGTTTATCTTTTGGTTTTGGTTGTAAGCATTGTAATGCCAATAGCGTTAGCGAGTATTGAAAGAATCAAAAGGGCTCCCATAAGTTTGGGACTTGCCTGAACAAAAAGGCATACAATACCGCCGACGAGCATCAAAATGCCCAAAATTAGTAAAAGCGCACCTGTAAGTTTCATTTTGTTCTCCTTATGTCTATTTTTTAGCGTTTTCTTTCATACGCTGGGTATTGCTCAATGTCTTTTTACGAAGGCGAAGGCTCTCGGGAGTCACCTCTAAAAGTTCATCCTCGCTCAAAAACTCTATACACTGCTCAAGACTCATTCTGCGCGGCGGAATGAGTCGGAGCGCATCATCCGAGCCTGAGGCACGGGTATTGGTAATATGCTTTTTCTTACAGACATTTACTGCAATATCGTCACCTTTGGGGTTCTGACCGACTATCATTCCCTCGTAGACCTCTACGCCTGCGCCGATAAAGAG
>JAZQLL010000102.1:0-2035 GCA_045542675.1 Oscillospiraceae bacterium | reverse complement strand
TACACCTATGATGATAAGCCCGTAACCTGCGGTCAGCTTAAAGCACAGGGCGCAATGGCGGCTCTTTTAAAGGACGCTATTAAACCCAACCTTGTGCAGACTTTGGAAGGTACACCCGCATTTGTTCACGGCGGACCTTTCGCTAATATTGCTCATGGATGCAACTCGGTTATGGCAACCAGACTTGCGCTTAAAATGGGCGATTACGCCGTAACAGAGGCTGGATTCGGAGCCGATCTCGGGGCAGAAAAATTCGTTGATATAAAATGCCGTATGGCAGGTTTAAAGCCTGATGCGGTAGTAGTTGTCGCAACTGTAAGAGCTCTTAAAATGCACGGCGGCGTCGAAAAGACTATGCTCGCCGAAGAAAACCTTGAGGCGCTTGAAAAGGGAATTCCCAACCTCTTAAGACATGTTTCAAATGTTAAGAATGTGTTCGGTCTTCCTTGCGTTGTAGCGGTAAATCGTTTTCCGACAGATACAGATAAAGAAATTGACTTTATCATAGCAAAATGTCGCGAGCTCGGTGTTAATACTGTGCTTTCAAACGTTTGGGCAGAAGGCGGCAAGGGCGGAGAAAACCTTGCCCGCGAGGTTGTAAGACTCTGTGAAGAGGAAAAAGGCGACTTTAAGTTTGTCTATGACCTCGACCTTCCCATTAAAGAAAAAATCGAGGCGGTTGTTAAAAAGGTTTATGGTGGTAAGGGCATTTCACTTATGCCAGCCGCCGCTAAGCAAATAGCACAACTTACCGAACTCGGTTTTGATAAATGCCCCGTTTGTATGGCTAAAACACAGTATAGTTTTTCGGACGATGCCAAAAAACTCGGCGCACCCGAGGACTTTACTGTTACAATTAAAAATGTTAAAGTTTCTGCGGGCGCAGGATTTATCGTAGTTTTAACCGGTGATATAATGACAATGCCCGGACTTCCTAAATCTCCTGCGGCTGAGAGAATTGATATTGACGAAAATGGAAAAATTACGGGATTATTCTAAGAAAATTAATGCGTTCCAAAAAATGGAACGCATTTTTTTATTTTATCTAAATTTACATGTTGAAAAATTAAATAAAATATGCGATAATAAATGTATCTTTTTGAAAGGTGGTGAAATTGCATGAGAAACAGAAAAAGAGATTATAAGATAATTAGTGTTCGTAGGGTGACAAGCGGCATTAAAAGAAACTCGATAATTATTATTTCGGTTCTTCTTGTGGCGGTTATTGTTTCGCTTCTTATTGCAATTTTTGCCCCTAAAAATAAAAAGCCCACTATGGATCCTGTTTCAAGCATAAGCATAACTAGTTCTCAAAAAACGGCGATACCTGAGGTGGAGTCGCAAATTGTTTCTTCAAGCATTGCTAAAACCGAAACCTCATCCGCTTCGAGTACCGTTTCAACGGCAAGTAAGGCGCCTGCAACAGTTACAAGTGCGCCACCCGTTTCAAGCGGAGCGGTTTTCGATGTTTATGCATCGGCTTCAAGCTGGACCTATACCATAGATAAATCTAAGCCCGTCCCGCTTCAACCGAAAGTTGAAAACCATGTCTTTAATGAGGCTATGTTTGTGGGTGATTCGATAACAACAGGTATAGATTTGTATGGAGTTATGTCTAACTCAACAGTAATAGCCAAGACGGGAATCAATACAAATACAATTCACGAGACCAAAGCCATAAAGGTTTCGGGAACTAAGGTGACATTCCTGCAGGCCATGAAGCGTCACAATCCTAAGCACATATATATTATGCTTGGGCTTAATGGAATTGCTTTTCAGAGTAAGTCTAAATTTATCAGCGGTTATTCTAAATTTATTGATGATGTAAAGAAACAACACCCGAATTCCATTATCTATATTCAGTCGATTCTGCCCGTAACTGCAAAAAAACAAAGTTCAGACAGTAGATTTGCAAATTCCAAGATTAATGATTATAACGCCGCGCTGCAGCAGCTTGCAACCCAAAAGGGAGTTTATTATCTTAATGTAGCGGAGGCGTTTAAGGATTCAAGTGGTAACCTATCCACAAAAATTG
>JAZQLL010000101.1:0-5123 GCA_045542675.1 Oscillospiraceae bacterium | reverse complement strand
GCAACCTTTTTGGCGTTTTCTCCTCTGCAGACGGTTATAAAATAGGGCTGACCGTTGCAGGCCGATGGGGAAAGCCGTGCCACTTCTAAAATAGCGGCAATTTTCTCACTCTCAACCGCTTTACTGCCATCAAAATTCCTGCAGGACTGCCGATTTTCTGCTATCTCTCTAAAGTTCATAAATAAACCTCTCAAATCTTTTTTTCTATCATATCACATCAACGAATAAATTACAACATAAACCGTAGGGCGTGGGGTTTACTCCTCACGCAAGGTCTGTACAAAATAAAACGGGAGAGAATATACTCTCTCCCATTTAATTTTTTACGATTATTTTGCAAGTTTTTTATTCATTTTGCGCTCGGCGGCTTTAACGCAGAGGTAAACTGTTATCCAAATTACAAAGTAGCTTACGACAAAAATTGCGGTGAAAATCGCCACAACCATCGGCTCAAAAGGAATCCAGGAATTTAAAAGATAGCAACCGACGTATGCGATATACAAAAGTCCGAAATGGCACAAAAGCGATTTTGGAATCGACCAATGTTCAATCTGATTGAACACGCTTGCACCCGCCTGCACAAACGCAAGAATATAGGTTGAAACAATTGCGAGCAAAACTTCCCCGCCGTTCACTGAAAAACCTTCTGTACAAAGTGAAATAATATAGAAGATTATCGCCATAACAATAGGTCCGAAACCGCCGAAAATAAGACCGCGCTTGAAAAATTCTTTTGCGTAGTTATTCATACTAAAAACCCAACCTTTCCTTGATGCTTCTAAGGTTCCTTCTCGAAACATAATCCCGATAACCGTTTTTAAAAATGGCGGCAAGCGTGCCCGAAATCGAGGTATCAAACTTTTCAATTTTATTTAGGTTTGCAATGCAGGACTGATTTATCTTAATAAAATCGTTCCCGAGCATTTCTTCAAGGTTGTAAAGCCTTGTTTTAAGGCGTAGTCGACCCTTGTCGGTCAGGGCGAAAATCTTGTTACTCTCGCTGATAAAACAGTAAACATCTGCGGGATTTATGTTGTATATTTCGTCCTCGGCAAAGCCCAAAAGTGTTGAGGACTCCCCAAGTACGAAATCTTCAATCTCTTTTATTTTCTCGGAATATTCCTTCGTGTAAATTATGACCTCTTGTTCTCGGTCTTTATTAATAATGACCGTGCATTTCATTTTATCGCCCCCTATATTTCTATGATAGCAAATAAAAAAAGTACTTTCAAGGTATTTTTAGTGTTCGGTCAATTACCCGACTTATGTGGAAAAATGTTGACATTACAGAACACGTGATTTAAAATTGATGCGAGGTGACAAGAATGTTTATTTTGTCCCCGGTGAAAAGCTTATTGATGGCACATTCGGAGAAGGCAACTGCGATGGCAAGCACCCGAGCGATTTTGGATTCTATATAATGGCAAAAGCACTTATTCCTGTTTTAGAAAAATTACTGTAAAATATTAGCCGAGGCGAGCCGCCTCGGCTTTTTTCTAAATTTTACATAACCTAAAAAAGAAGCCTTTCCTTGACTAAAGCGGCGTTGTATGGTAAAATAATGAGGTCTGTGCAGAAAGGATATTCTGCGAAATCTTTTTTAACTTAAAAATTAGAATGTGAGGAAATTTTATGCAAGAAAATAAGGAATTTAAGCCGTATGTTCCTGCAGAAAAGGTTACCCCCGAACTTACAGTTACCTCTATTATAATGGGTATACTTCTGGCAGTAGTATTCGGCGCGGCTAACGCATATCTCGGTCTGCGAGTAGGTATGACGGTTTCGGCATCTATTCCTGCCGCAGTTATTGCCATGGGAGTTATCCGCATTATTATGCGCAAAAATTCGGTGCTTGAGAGCAATATGGTGCAAACCATCGGCTCGGCAGGTGAATCGCTTGCCGCAGGCGCCATCTTTACCCTGCCCGCGCTCTTTTTGTGGGCAAGAGAGGGAGTTATGGACAAGCCCGACCTTATCGAAATAACCCTTATCGCTCTTATCGGCGGACTTCTCGGCGTATTCTTTATGATACCTTTGAGAAACGCTCTTATAGTTCGTGAGCATGGCGTTTTGCCATATCCCGAGGGACAGGCTTGTGCCGAGGTTATGCTCGCTGGCGAAGAGGGCGGCTCAAACGCAAGCACAGTTTTTGCGGGAATGGGCTTTGCGGCGCTCTTTAAGTTTATAATTGACGGACTAAAAATAGTTCCCGGTGAGGTTTCCCTAAACGGAAGCACCAAAAACTATCCCGGCGCAATCGGAACTCAGATCTATCCCGCTGTTATGAGCGTAGGTTACATTTGCGGACCGAAAATCTCTTCTTATATGTTCGCAGGCGGCGTACTCAGTTGGCTCGTTATCATTCCTATGATAGTAATTTTCGGAAGCAGTATTGTGCTCTACCCCGGAAATGAGAGCATCGGCGCCATCTTTGAGGCTAGCGGTGCCAGTGGAATCTGGAGCACCTATGTAAGATATATCGGCGCAGGTGCGCTTGCCGCAGGCGGTATTATAAGCCTTATTAAATCACTTCCCCTTATTGTCAGAACATTCAGAGATTCGCTTAAAGGATTCTCCGGTATCGGTAAAGGCTCGCAGGAGCGTACCGCTCAGGATATAAATATGAAGATAGTGCTTATCGCTATCCTTATTCTTACCCTTGCAGTATGGCTCGTTCCCGCAATCCCCGTAACCCTTATCGGTGCAATCATCGTTGTAATCTTTGGCTTTTTCTTTGCAACCGTATCTTCCCGAATGGTAGGATTGGTCGGAAGTAGTAATAACCCTGTTTCGGGTATGGCAATCGCCACCCTTCTTATCGCAACGCTTGTTTTGAAACTTGTCGGACAAGCAGGTTATGAGGGTATGGAAGCGGCTATTGCAATCGGCTCTATCATTTGTATCGTTGCCGCAATCGCAGGCGATACTTCTCAAGACCTTAAAACAGGTTATCTCTTAGGCGCAACACCCAAAAAACAACAGATCGGCGAGGTAATCGGTGTCGTTTCGGCGGCTCTCGCTATCGGTGCTACTCTTTATCTTCTTGATAGTGCTTGGGGCTTTGGCTCAAACGAACTCGGAGCACCTCAGGCAACACTTATGAAGATGGTAATTGAGGGAATTATGGGCGGAAATCTTCCTTGGGCCCTCATCTTTATTGGCGTGTTTATTGCCGTCATTGTTGAAATTGTCGGAATTCCCGTTCTCCCCTTTGCAATTGGCGTTTACCTTCCCGTTCAGCTTAATGCCTGCATTATGGTTGGTGGACTTATCCGCCTCTTGTTTGACAGAATGAAGAATGAGGACAAGAAGAAAAAGTCGGTTAATAACGGCATACTCTTCTGCTCCGGTATGATAGCAGGTGAGGGACTTGTGGGTATCGCTCTTGCTGTTTTAGCGGTCTTCAATGTCGGCTCGCTTCTCGATCTTTCGGGAGTTTTAAACCTTCCCCCATGGGTTTCCGGTATTGGTAGCCTTGTGGTGTTTGCCCTTGTAATTCTTTCGCTTCTTATGTTCAGCATTTGGAAAAAAGATAAAAAGAAGGCCGAAAAAGAAGAATGAAAAAGAAGAAAATAGTCATTTCCAAAAACTATCTTGAAAAAATCCCTCAAAGAGCAGAGGGTATCGCCTGGTCTCAAAATGAAAAAGGCGAGGTTACCCTCGAAATTGAGAATAAAGGCTGGGTAAACCGCTTGGCGCAGGCGTTTTTTAAGCGCCCTAAAATAAGCTATATCCACCTTGATGAAATGGGTAATTTTATCTGGCCGCTTATCGACGGCGAAAAGGATATAATAGCGCTCGGTGAACTTGTAAAGCAGGAGTTTGGCGAAAAGGCTGAGCCCCTTTATGAGCGCCTTGCAAGATATTTTCAGATTTTGGAAAGTTATAAATTTGTAAGTTTTAAGTAAAAAATATCCCAAGCGGTTTTAACGCTTGGGATATTTTTATTTATCCGATATTTCCCAAAAGGCAAGTGCCGCCGCGGCGGCAACATTCAATGAATCTGTGCCGTGATGCATAGGGATTTTAACGGTGTAGTCGCAGTTTTCTATAGTTTCAAGAGAGAGCCCGTCGCCCTCTGCACCTAAAAATAACGCCAACCTGTCTGCTGATTTTAGAACGGGAGAATTAATGTTTATACTGTTATCGCAAAGCGCCATGGCGGCGGTTTTAAAGCCTTTATCTTTAAGAAACTTTACTGCATTGGCAGGTGCAGGGAATTCGGCCTTAGGGAAAAATGCCCAAGGAATCTGGAAAACACCCGCCATACTCACCCTTACAGTTCGCCTGTTAAGTGGCTCTGAGCAGTTGTGAAAAAGCAAAACGGCATCAATCCCGAGCGCCGAAGCGCTTCTGAATATTGCACCCACGTTGGCGCTATCGCTAAGCCTTTCCAAAACCGCAACCCTTTTCGCGCCCTCTAAAACCTCGTCGAGCGACCGCTCCTTAGGTCTGTGCATAGCGCAGAGAACACCTCTCGTAAGTTCAAAACCCGTAAGCGCAGAGAGAACTTCTCTTTTTGCAGTGTAGACGGGAACATCAGGGCAACGCTCCAAAATATCCCTTCCGATTCCCTCTATCTGCCGCTCTTCCATAAGAAAACTTATGGGCTCAAGACCCTTTTCGAGCGCAACATCAATCACCTTGACACTTTCGGCAATAAATAAATTCTTGTCCGTTTTAAGTTGTGCTTCTGTAAGTTTTGTATAGGCCTCAAGTTCGGCCGCTTTTATATCGTCTATCATAATAATTTTTGCCATTTTTAATTTCCTTTGTGTTATTTTGTTAGATTCTATTATATCAGAATAAAAGCAAGTTGTACATAGTCAAACAAAATAATGAAAAAATATGAAAAAGGGGAGATGTAAATGAACACCGAAAAGATAATGCAACTTGCCCAGAAATATGAGCAAAAAATTATAGAGGTGCGAAGAAAACTGCACCAAAATGCCGAACTCGGTTTCAAAACCAAAAAAACGCTTGAAATCGTAAAATCAGAACTTGACGAGATAGGTATAGAATATGAAGAATGCGGCAGGGCAGGGCTTGTTTGTATCCTCGGCAAAAAAGAGGGGAAAACCTTTATGCTTCGCGCCGATATGGATGCCCTGCCTATAAGAGAG
>JAZQLL010000100.1:0-2684 GCA_045542675.1 Oscillospiraceae bacterium | reverse complement strand
GCAGGCTCTAAACCTAAAACATAGTCGGTTTTGCCCATCATTTTCCACTCAACAAACTTGGGAAGAGCCTTTTTATCATAACTCATAACAAGTCCGCGGCTTATGTCGGGGTTGAAAATTCCGACTTTTGCCTTGCCCTCTTTCTCAAGGACATCGTAGTAATAGCAACATTCCTCATACTGTGCCTCAGGTTTCTGCATTTTGAGAGCCGAAGCCTTAAACTCCTCAGCGTGCTCATTTCTCGAAACCATACTGCTATGCGGAATTTTTATCTCGCTATTCTCCGAAACGAGAGGATAACCGTAGTTACAGTGGTACATTATCATATATGGCGAAGTGGTGTCCGCCTCATTTGTTACCTTATCGCTTACCTCGAAACTATTTTCGTTGTAGGAGAAGGTGTAGGTGCGCTCTAAAACGAGTTTTCTGCCAAAAATCTGGGTATCTCTCACGTTAAGTTTTACTGTAAGAGCATCGGTAGTCTCCTCTATAGCGCGAAGCTGACTCGGTGTATTCGAGAGTGTGCCGTGAAGGGGCAGATCTTCTCCCTCATCGTTGCAGGGTGAACCTACCGCGGTAAGACCGCAGGTGGTGAAAAAGCCTGCTGTAAAGGATTTTAAAAACCCTGCGCCGACATGGTCATAAAACTGCGGAGCAACATAGCCGCAGGGAGAAAAATAACCGTAGTTTTCGCCCTTAAAGTTTACTCTCGAAATATCACCTGCGCGGTCAAGCGAAATCCAGGCTTCAAGTCCCAGACCGTTTCTAACATAAAGGAATTTCATTCCCTCTCCCTTGCCGCCATTTAAGGTGTACTGCTCGGCGCCTCTTATCTGCAGAGGGTTTCCGATATAATCTTTCATAGCTGCCACTCCTTACAAACTCTTTACTGCGTTATAAAGATTCTTATATTTTTTATAAATTTCGCTATATGCCTTGCGGTTTTCTGCGTTAGGTACGAATATCTTTCTCGCCGCCGACATTTTATCGGTCGCCGAGGTAAGACTCTTAAATACGCCGACTGCCACGCCCGCGAGCGCCGCAGTTCCTGCCGCGCCGACCTCTTTACAAGAAAGAGCAGTAATCTCGGTGTCAAGAATATCTGCTTTTATCTGAAGCCAGACATCACTTGTAGCGCCGCCGCCGGTTGCCTTTATCTCCTCGATTTCACCGGTGAACTCCTTCATTGTGTTGAAGTTTAGGAGCATCTCGTAAGAGGTGCCTTCCATAAGCGCTTTATAAAGGTCGAGCTTGGTGGTGCCGAGAGTAATACCTACAAAGGCCGCCTTGGAATCGGTATCCATATAAGGTGTTGCTGCACCTGCAAAGTGCGGGAGCACCAAAATGCCGGTAGGCTTATCACCTAGCGCACGGTCCAACTCGGCATAGACATTTTTGCCTTCTTTTTCTGCCCTTTCATTTTCCAGTTCGGCAAAGTTATCTCTGAACCATTTAAGTGTTGCGCCGCCGGTATAGGAGAGCGCATAGCAAGCGTACTTGCCATCAATAAAGGGAACTACCGAGTAGCCGCCCTTATAAAACTCAAGGTCGGTAGGCTTCTCGTTTAAGACAACGGGGATGCACTCAACTGTTCCCGTTCCGTCCATCGCCTGAGTAGACTCAAAAACACCCGAGCCTATCATAGCGGTAACCTGGTCGTGACATCCGTTCACGACGGTAATATCATAGTCAATGCCGAGTTCCTTCTTGATGTCATCCTTTACTACTCCCGCAACAGTTCCTGCCTCTACGGGCTTGGACATAAGTGAAGTATCTACGCCTGCGGCATCGAATATTTCCTTGACATAGCATTTCTTTTCGATGTCAAAAGCGGCTGTTCTTGCGGCGAGCGAATAGTCTATCTGTGCATTACCGGTGAGGGTGTAAACCATAAAGTCCTCGCCGAGCAAGATTCTCTTACATTTTGAAAAAGCCTCGCTATTGTTTTTCTTATGCCACATAATTTTAGGCATACTGTACATTTGATGCGGCTCTACGCCTGTTTTAAGGGTAAGCCAATCCTTACCGAGTTTTTCGCAGAGAAACTCACATTCCTCGGCACCTCTCGGGTCGGTATAAAGCATTGAGGGGCCCAAAATATTGTCATTTTCATCGAGCATTGCAAAGGTTTCGCCAAAACTGGTGACCCCGAGCGCCGTTAAGGTATAATCCTTTACAGCGTTCTTGAGCAGTTTTAAAACACCTTTTCTTACATCCTCAAAGCTGATTTCATGTTGTCCGTCAACGCGGACGGCGTCATATTCGTTATAATAGGTATTAAGCAGGGTTGCGTTCTCATCATAGAGGGCGATTTTGCAACCTGTTGTACCTATATCAAGTCCGCCTATAACCATTTTATCTACTCCTTACAAAGAGAGTTTATTTGCCTAAAATGAGTTTTCTTTCCTCCGCGGAAATCTCAGTATCAAGAGCCGACATAGAAAGAGTAAGTTCCTCAACAGTTCTTGAGCCAACCTGTGCAAAGGTCTGCACCTTGTCATCTGCGACAAGAACCGCCAAAACGAGTGCCGCAACTGTTGTGTTTTTCTCTTTAGCGAGTTTCTGAAGTTTCCCAAAAACTTCTAAATTATAGTCATTTAAAAGCTCTCCTTTTACGAAATCGGAGAGAGCCGCCTCGCCGCTCTTATCCAAAATCGCATAAAAACCTCTTGCCTGCGACGAGA
>JAZQLL010000099.1:0-28880 GCA_045542675.1 Oscillospiraceae bacterium | reverse complement strand
GTATATAAAGAGGGAACTGATAAAGCTTCGTATGACAAGCAGGTAGATGCAGTAAAAAAGATATACAACACTTCGCTTAAAAAGTAAAATTAAAAACCGCTTTGGATTATTCCAAAGCGGTTTTAATTTTGAAATATTGAAAAAGCTTATTCAGCGCTTTCTTCTTTCATCTTTGCGAAGCACTCGCTGCAATAAACAGGTCTGTCCTCACGGGGTCTGAAGGGAACTGTTGCCTCTTTTCCGCACTCTGCGCAAACAGCGGTGAACATTTCTCTTTCAGGTCTTGCAGCTGCTTTTCTGGCTGCGCGGCATTCTTTGCATCTCTGGGGCTCGTTTGTAAAGCCTTTCTCTGCATAGAACTCCTGCTCGCCTGCAGTGAATACGAACTCTGCGCCGCATTCTTTGCAAACTAAAGTCTTGTCTTCGTACATGGTCTTTCCTCGCTTTTATTTTTTTATTTACCCGCGGATTTTCACCGCAACTATTGTAACAACAACAATCGTTAAAAAATTACGGGCATATATCACAAAGGGGATATCCCCTAAGTTTCTACTTAAAGAACCCAATAACGTGCGGTCTGCTTTAAGTTTAAAAAAACAAAAGCAAGTAGTACATAATCGGTTCGGACACAGATTTTTGTTTGCACACAAAAATCTATAATACATTATAAACAATTTCTCAGTATTTGTCAATAACTTTTTATATAGTGAAAAAATTTTGTTAAATCTGCACAAAAATTTTTTTGATAACTGTGCCATTTAACTTAAAAAGGCGTGAAAAAAGCGTTAAAATTTCGAGAAAACCGTCTGAGTATTTTGAAAAAAGTCGAAAAAAGGTACGTCGATTTTGGTCGACGTACCTTTTTATTTGTGCAATATTAACATTATTTTACAATCAGTTTTGCCGCCTTGTAAATATCACCGCAACCCAGTGTTATAACGAGGTCTTCGGGCTGTGCATTTTGTTTTACATACTCGGCAACTTCCTCGAATGTTTCGAGTAAGATCGCACCGTCTATCTTGTCGGCAAGGTGCTTTGACTCGATGCCAAATGTGTTTATCTCTCTCGAGCCCATAATGGGAGTGAGGATAACTCTGTCAGCAAGCGAAAGAACCTTTGCAAAATCATCAAGAAGCATTGCCGTTCTTGAGTAGGTAAAAGGCTGGAAAACCGCCCAGACCTTATTGAAGCCAAGCGACAGAGCCGCATTTAAAGTGGCCTCGAGTTCGGCAGGGTGGTGGGCATAGTCATCGGCTATTGTAACACCGTTATAAAGTCCCAGAACATCAAATCTGCGCGCCGCGCTCTTAAATCCGAGCAGCGCTGCGGCGGCATCATCTAAAAGGATACCTGTCTCCATTGCAGCAACCAGAGCCGCAAGAGCGTTATAAACATTGTGTTTGCCGGGAACTTTTATTGAAATTTCCTGAAGCTCTGTGCCGTGTTTATATACCGTAAATTTGGTTATAAGCGAGTGGGTCTTGTGACAAACCTCACTTGAAATGTTGCCCGCTCTGTAGTCGCAGTTTTCCGAAAGACCAAAAGTTACGATTTTTTTATCAAGACCCTCTACGGCCTTTAAAGAATTTTCATCATCACCGTTTACAATAACCATTCGAGTAGCCATTTTGGCAAATGTCCTGAAGGATGCAATGAGGTTATCAAGCGTTTTAAAATACTCCATGTGGTCGCAGTCAATGTTAAGAATAACCGCAACGTCGGGCGAAAGTTTTAAGAATGTGTCAACATACTCGCAGGCCTCGCAGATCATATTTTCGCTCGAGCCAACCCTGCCGCTACCGCCGATAATCTCAAGTTTGCCGCCTATAACGGTAGTCGGGTCCATACCGCAATCCATATAAATGTGGGTAAGCATAGAAGAAGCGGTGGTTTTGCCGTGAGTTCCGCAGATGCAAACCGCATTTTCGTACCAACTCGTAACAATTCCGAGCAGAACAGAACGGTCAATGCAGGGGATACCTCTCTCGCGCGCGGCACAAAGTTCCACATTGTCCTTCATAATAGCCGCTGAGTGCACAATAAGATCGGCACCATTTATATTGTCGGCACTGTGACCTAAAAACACGGGAATTCCCATACGCTCAACTGCAGTAAGCGTATCGCCTGTATTGTTATCAGAGCCGGACAGATTGTAGCCTTTAGCGTAGAGTATCTGCGCCAAAGGGTACATTCCGCTACCGCCTATCCCGATAAAATGAATGTGCCTTTTTCCGTTTAAAATATTATAGTCGATTGCCAAAAGAGCTTCCCTCCATTTTAGCAAATTATGTATTTTGAATTTTTATCACTTACTATTATATTGCTTTCTTTAGAAAAAATAAACACTTTTTTGAAAATTTGAATAAAACTTTTTAAATTTTGCGATAATAAAGGCGTAGTACACAAAATTTTTCAGTCTAAGGAGAATGATAGACATGAACGTAAGCCAGGTAAAAATCAGAAGACTTTATGATGAAGGCAGAATGAAAGCGCTCGTTTCGGTTACCATCGATGATGACTTTGCGGTGCACGATATTAAGGTGATTGAGGGTCCGCAGAGGGTATTTGTCGCAATGCCCAGCCGTAAGGAAGATGGCGGAAGTTTCAGAGATGTTGTCCACCCCATAACAAAAGAGGCACGAGAATCTTTAGAGAAAATCATCCTCGACCACTATTATATGGCAATAAATGAAAAAAGTGGTACAGATATTCCGAGTTAAACTCTTGACAATAGCCTTTAGGTGTATTATAATCTCAGTGTAATACAGTTAGGGGCGGAGTGAAATTCTCCACCGGCGGTGAAGTGCCAAGAGCAATAAGTCCGCGAGCGAAAGCAGGATACGGTTAGAATCCGTAACCGACGGTATAGTCCGGAAGGAATAGTGTATTGCGCATTTTGTATTTTACGCCCCGACTTGTTGTCGGGGCTTTTTATTTTGGAGGCGGTTATGAAAAAGGTTAACATAAGAAAACTTTCGGTAGTTTCGATGCTTTGCGCACTGGCGTTTTTGTGTACATTTCTCTTTAAATTCAAGGTGTCTTTTCTGACATTTGATTTTAAGGATGCCGTTTTGGCAGTAACCGCTTTTTTGTACGGCCCCATATATGCGGTGGCATCGGCAGTTGTTGTAGCGTTTATCGAATTTATTTCGGTCAGCGATACCGGAATTTACGGATTTATTATGAACGCTCTGTCAAGCGCCGCTTTTGCCGGAATCTGCGGTCTTTTCTATAAATATAAACGTACCCTTTCGGGCGCTATTTTCGGCAGTATCTGTGCCGTTTTTGGTATGACCGCAGTAATGCTTGTGGCAAACACATTTATAACACCATTTTATATGGGTGTTGACAGGTCTCAGGTGGTTGCTATGATACCAACCCTGCTTCTGCCTTTTAACCTATTTAAAGGCATCGTCAATGCATCAATTACCATGATAATTTATAAACCTATAACCGCGGCGCTTAAGAAGTCAAAACTTTTGGAGTCAAGCGGCAAACAAACCGACACAAAGAAATTTGTTCTCGTTTCAAGCATTTCGCTTGTTGCCCTTGTAGTTATAGTGCTTTGCATAATTTTTGTGCTTAACGGAAATCTTATTTTCGGCAAAAATTAGTGGTTGACAAAAGCATATATAAGTATTAAAATAAGAACGAACAAAAAAGAATATCATTCCTTATCAAGAGTGGTGGAGGGGACAGGCCCTGTGAAGCCCGGCAACCTGAGTTTTCAAGGTGCCAAATCCTGCGGATGATCCGAAAGATGAGGTGTAGTTTTTACCGCTTATCTTTTGGTGAGCGGTATTTTTTATGTAATAAAATGTCAGATATAAAGGAGAAAAAATATGAGTAGGAATTTTCTTTTTACATCCGAATCGGTAACCGAAGGTCACCCCGACAAAATATGCGACCAGATTTCAGATGCGGTTCTGGATGCAATTTTAGAGCAGGATAAAATGGCAAGAGTTGCCTGCGAGACTACAACTACAACCGGTATGATTATGATTATGGGCGAAATCAGTACCTCTGCAAAGGTTGATATTGAGAAAATTGCCCGTAATGTAGTAAACGATATTGGATATAATAACACAGAGTTCGGTTTTGACTGTAACACCTGCGATGTATTTATGAAACTTGATGAGCAGTCCTGCGATATTGCGCTCGGCGTTGATAACTCTCTCGAACTGAAAGAGGGTAACGGCGACGAGAACGAGCAAAACGGCGCGGGCGACCAGGGTATGATGTTTGGTTACGCTTGTAATGATACCCCCGAACTTATGCCCCTTCCCATTTCGCTTTCTCATAAACTTGCGAAAAGGCTTACCGAGGTCAGAAAAAATGGCACACTGCCGTACCTTCGCCCTGACGGAAAGACCCAGGTAACTGTAAAATATGAAAATGATAAGCCCGTTTTTGTCGATACCATCGTAGTTTCTTCTCAGCATAGCGATAAGGTAGAACTTGAGCAGATTCGCCGCGAAATTATCGAAAACGTAATATATCCTACAGTTCCTAAGGAACTCATTTCGGATGAAACCAAGATTTTTGTAAACCCCACAGGCCGCTTTGTAGTAGGCGGACCGCAGGGCGATAGCGGACTTACCGGCAGAAAGATAATCGTCGATACATACGGCGGCTGGGCGCGTCACGGTGGCGGAGCATTTTCGGGTAAAGACCCTACAAAAGTTGATAGAAGCGCTGCCTACGCCGCAAGATACGTTGCTAAAAATATCGTTGCTGCAGGTATTGCCGATAAGTGCGAGATAGAGCTCGCTTACGCTATCGGCGTTGCAAAGCCCGTTTCGGTAATGGTTGATACATTCGGTACAGGAAAATTCAGCGACGAGGAAATCGAAAAGGCAGTAAACGAAGTGTTTGACCTTCGTCCCTCGGCAATTATCCGTGATCTAGAGCTGCGCCGCCCCATCTACAGAAATCTCGCCGCTTACGGTCATATGGGTAGAGAGGACCTTGGCGTTTCATTTGAAAAGACCGATAAAGTCGGTGCCTTAAAAGAGGCTCTTAACATAAAATAAAGTGAAAGGAGTTATAAAAATGAATTTTGGTATTTCAACCGCCTGCACATACCCCGAGCATACCGAAAAAGCAGTTAAAATGCTTTGCGATAATGGCGTTGGGAATATCGAAATCTTTTTTAACTCCGCTTGTGAAACCGAGGGTGAAATCCTCTCGGAAATAGAAAAAATCGTTAAATCAAACGGCACAAATGTGACCTCGCTTCACCCGTTTACCTCAAGTTTTGAGCCTTTTATGCTCTTTTCGGACTATGAGCGCCGTTTTTCTGACGGACTTGAGTATATGAAAAGGTATTTTGACTGCGCAAATAGACTTGGCGCCGAAATAGTGGTGCTGCACGGCGACAGAGCGGATAGGCAAAATCAGGATGATAGATACATCGAGAGGTATCATCGGCTCTACACTGCGGCAAGGCGAGAGGGTGTGTATCTTGCACAGGAAAATGTTTCAAGATGCCGTAGCCGAGATTTAGAGTTCATTCGTAAAATGAGCAGCCAACTCGGCGGGGATGTTCGCTTTGTGCTCGATTTTAAGCAGGCTAGAAGAAGCGAGGTGCCATGGCAGAGCCTTGCCGATGCTATGGGTGATAAAATAATGCATCTTCACTTAAATGACTACGACCAAAATCACGATTGCCTTTTGGCAGGTCAGGGCGTTTGCGATTTTAATAAGACGCTCTCATACCTTGTAGATAAAGGCTTTAAGGGAGACGGAGTTATCGAGGTTTATAGGCAAAACTATAAAGAATATAGCGAGCTTATAGAGAGCCTGGAGTTCCTTCAGAAAACTGTGAAAATTTAGTCTTTACAATTTGTATATTTTTTGGTAAAATAGAAAAAAGACGAAAAAAGGGAGGATTCCTCATGAGATGTCCTTTTTGTGGCTTTGGAGAAAGCCGAGTAGTAGATTCCCGTCCTACCGACGAGAATGAAAAAATCCGCCGCCGCCGCGAGTGTCTCGAGTGCGGTTGCCGTTTTACAACCTATGAGGTTATTGAAACCGTTCCTATTATGGTTGTAAAAAAGGATAAGTCGAGAGAGGCTTTTGATAGAGATAAGCTCACGAGGGGTATTCTTCGCTCGTGTGAAAAACGTCCTGTCGCTATCGAGGATATCGTAAAGATGGTTGACCAGATTGAAACTGAACTTTCAAATTCGCTTCAGAGAGAGGTTACATCTTATCGTATTGGTGAGCTCGTTATGAAATACTTAAAGCCTATTGATGAGGTTTCCTATGTCCGTTTTGCATCGGTTTACCGCCAGTTTGCCGATATTGATGCATTTATGGACGAGCTTAAATCCATGATAAAAGATAAATAAAAATTTAAAGCCCCGAGGCAATTTGCCTCGGGGCATTTTTTTATTAAACTTATCTGCTTTGATGGTTTTTATGTTTTTTAAAGTTTTTTTGTGAGTTTTAAAAGCCTTACAATAACGGGGCTTAAAATGAGATTAAATCCAAGTTCGACGGGGAAGTTTATAAGTCCGAGTCCGAAAATCATAAACGAAACAAGGTCTCCGTCACCCGCCCAACCTTTAATGGTTGGCATAAAGAAAATAAGACAACCGAGCAGGAAAATACCAGTATTTATGATAGGACAAACAACCGCCGCCGAAATTACCGCAACAACCTGATTTTTCTTTGCTAATGCCTCGTAGATGAGTCCCGAAACAAATCCGCAAAGTGTGCCTTTGAGTAAAACGGTCACAACAGTTCCGAAAACATCAATAGCCATAAACGACGCCGCATCGCCACTTGCAAGCACTGCAACGCCAAAAATGAAACCTAAAAATGCACCTATGTACTTTCCGCAAAGCGCCGCACCAACTACTATGGGAATAAGAACTAAGGACACCGAGAACATTCCAAAATGGATAAATGATCCCATAAGTTGAAGCACAATAACAAGCGCGGCAAGTATTGCACCAAGTGTTAGAGTTTTGGTAGATAACCCTTTTTTTGAAGTTGACATAGAAAATCCTCCTTGCTACTGCTCCGCAGAGGGATGCAGTGCTAATTTTCTTTTATATATTCTTTTTGTAAATGGTGTATAAACCATCAAGCAGCAAATTTTCATCGAGAACAATTTTCTCATTGCAGTGCGCACAGATAACCTTAGAGAGTCCGCCCGTTGCGATAACGGTGGCGTCCTCGCCCAGAACTTCCTTGTAGCGCTTTATCATTCCATCTATCATGCAGGCGTTTCCGAGTATCGCACCCGAGCGCATGCAGTCAATAGTGTTGCTTCCGATAATTGATACCTCGCCGTCAAGACTTATCTGAGGGAGTTGAGCAGTGCCCTGTGCGAGCGCATTTAGAGCGGTGTTAACGCCTGTTAAGATAGAGCCACCTATCATTTCTCCATCTTTTGTGAGGGCAGAAATGGTGGTAGCAGTTCCAAGGTCGATAACTATTGAGGGGAGAGGGTACTTGCTCTGTGCCGCAACCGAAACACAAACAAGGTCAGCTCCGAGCTGTGCGGGGTTGTCAATTTTAATATTGAGTCCTGTTTTAACGCCGGGACCCACTATAAATGTCTTGCAACCAAACAGAGTTTCAATGGCACCTTGAAGAAGGGAAGAAACCTGCGGAACAACCGAGGAAATAATTGCGCCGTCAATATCGCCGCCTACCTTGTCGGAGAGGGATAACACACTCTTTAAAGTAACCGCATATTCATCACGAGTCTTGTGTCTGTCGGTCGAAATACGCGAGGTGAAGATAAGCTCGTCAGCATCGTATATACCGATTATTGTGTGGGTGTTTCCCACATCGATAGTTAAAATCATAAAATCACCACTTAAAAATTAATATCCGTTGGGATTGTTTTTCTGCCAGCGCCAAGTGTCCTCACACATTTCCTCAAGTTCACGAACAGCCTTCCAGCCGAGTTTTTCTGCGGCGTAAGAAGGGTCGGCATAGCAGGTGGCAACATCTCCATCACGCCTGGGCGCAATTTTGTAGTTCACCTTTTGTCCTGATGCCTTTTCAAAGGCCTTTACCATATCTAAAACGCTATATCCGTTTCCGGTTCCGAGATTGTAGGCGTCAATTCCCGATCCGGAGAGGACTTTTTCAACCGCCTTTATGTGACCGAGCGCCAAATCAACTACGTGCAGGTAATCGCGTACGCCGGTTCCATCTGGAGTGTCATAGTCGTTTCCGAAAACCGAGAGGCACTCGCGCTTGCCAATCGCAACCTGCGAAATGTAGGGCATAAGATTGTTGGGAATTCCGCTCGGGTCCTCACCAATTCGGCCGCTCTTGTGCGCGCCTACGGGATTAAAGTAACGCAAGAGCGCGATGCTCCAGCTGGGGTCTGCCTTTGCAATATCTCTGAAAATATCCTCTTGCATAAGCTTTGTTGCACCATAAGGATTGGTTGTAGAAAGTGGGAAATCCTCGCGGATGGGAACAGTTTTGGGACTGCCGTAAACCGTTGCCGAAGAAGAAAATACAAGGCGCTTTACATCAAATTCTTCCATAAGTTCACAGAGGGTAAATGTACTGCCAAGATTATTTTTGTAGTATTTTAAAGGGATCTGACAACTCTCGCCAACCGCTTTGTAGCCTGCGAAATGAATAACCGCGTCAATTTTATTTTCCTCAAAAACGCATCTCATATTCTCTTTGTCAGCAACATCAAACTGATAGAAAACAAAATCCTTGCCCGTAATTTCGCGAATTCGGTTTAAAACCTCGGGCTTGGAATTAGAAAAATCATCAACAATAACAACATCGTAACCTGCATTTAAAAGTTCAACACAGGTGTGAGAGCCGATATATCCGGCACCACCAGTCACAAGAATTTTCATACATTTCATTCCTTTTCTTGCCTTTTATTTATGGGAATACATAATCCCTCATCTTATTTTACACCATTTTTTTTCTTCTTGCAACCTTTTTTATAGTACAATAGTATAAAACATAGTACTTTCCGCAACTTCAAATCAAAATAAAAAACCGAAATACCCAAAAGGGCATTTCGGTTTTTTGGTGATCCATCGGAGATTCGAACTCCGGACACCTTGATTAAAAGTCAAGTGCTCTGCCAACTGAGCTAATGGATCGGGCACAACAAAAATGCATCAACTAAATGATGCTTGTCTATTATATCAGTAAGATTGCGGTTTGTCAACCGATTTTTGCAAATTTTTACTATTATTTTTTTCTGATTCTAATTAATTATTCGTATGAACTTTATTGAATTAGTTACATATTGAATTGTACAATAGTATGAATTAGTTGAATCGTTTTATTCTACTTGACAATTATCCATAGCGTATTCTAAGAGAACATTAATTAAGGCATTGCGAGAGTGATTTGTTTCCTTTGCTAGCTTATCCAAATTTGCAACTGTTTCAGATTTTATTCGAATGGAAAATGTGCGATATCCGTCTTCGCCTTTAAGATTCTTTTTATTTATTACGAGTTTATTTTTCATAACATTCACCTCACATATATTATGCCTTGACGAATGTTATAAATATATGTTAGAATTTATAACATAAAAAATGGGGGGCGAGGACTATGAATAAGAAAAGAACAATAATCGAGATAATAATTTTTTTCTCTTTTATTATCGTTATTGTGTATCTGTTAAAAATGCAGGATTTGTCAAATAAAAAAATGGAGCAATCAAACACCGAGTTAGATAAGATTCTTTCACAATATTCTGTCAATGAAAATGAAAGTTTTATATCTAATGAACATATTAAAGAAAACAATATGACTGTTTATATAACGCCTACAGGAAAAAGATACCATATAGTAGAAACCTGCGGGGGAAAGAACTCATATGCCACAACATTAGATAAAGCAAAAAACTTTTATTATTTGACACCCTGTAAGAAATGCGCGCGGTAAAGTGCAACTCTTGTGTTTTTGTTGATTTTTTTTGGTATATCTGCTAAAATATAGGAAAGTGGCAGTGGGGGGGAAGAAAATGAGCAATCCTTTTAAAAGAATTGTACATAGCATCGAAGAGCCGACAAAACTTAAAAGAGAGGACGTTTCACATTCGGGACACGCTGCTACGGGCCTTTTGTTTTTGACCCTAAGAAACTGCTTTGTTTTGCTTGCGGTTATATTGTTTGTAATCGAATTTTTTGTTTCTGATGAAGTCAGGCATATTCTGAAAGCCTGCGCATACTTTAGCGGAGCGGTGGCGTACGTATTTGAAATACTTATTGAAACCGATTTGTTCACCACTAAGGTTCCGCACCACGAAATGTTTATGTTATACTGTTTCGGTCCCCTTTATATTCTATTAGGACTTAGTTATATTCTGTAAAAAAAGCGACCTGCACTAAGCAGGCCGCTTTTTAATTTACTATATTTTGGGATAATAACACACTTCGCTGAGCTGAACTCGGGTTACCGAAAACGCTTCTTTAGGATTGAATTCGGTAGGGGAACTTAAAGTAACATCGCCGCCGTTTTCATCGCATAAAGGCAACGAAACTGTAACAACTGTACCCTCGTTTTGCTTGCTTTGGATAGCGAACAGACCGCCATTTGAAGCGATATATTTCTTGGCAATGTAAAGTCCGATTCCGAACCCTGCCTCAAATTTATTGTCATGCGAATAAGAGAAATAAGGCTCGCCTACGCGGGAGAGAACGTCTTTCGGCATACCGATTCCCTTGTCGGAAATAGTAATAACAGCGTTGTTGCCAACTGTTGCCAGTTCAACCTCGACACAGTTGCCGTCTTTTGTGTATTTTATAGAGTTTAAAATGATATTTACCAAAGCAAATTCAAGGCGCTTTATATCCGCCTTGACTACTATATCATTTTCGCGGCACTTAAACTCTACCGGCACACCCAAAGCATTGTCCATAACGATAATTGTGCCGACAAGTTTCAGTAAAAATGTTGAAAGGTCAATATGCGAAAACTTAGCGCTGTCATTTTGAGAGGTGAGACTTAGAAATCTCGCGAGATTATCCGAAACACGATGCAACTGATAGCAGTGCTGATTTATGCCGTTTATATACTCGCAATCGGCCTCGTCGGCATTGAGATTTTTGGAGTTTGCAATTCCGCTTACGTAATTGAATATGGACGAAAGCCTGTCTGTAAACTCGCGTTTTACCGCCATCATACACTCGCTATCGCTTAAAAAGTCGGTGTTTTTTTCCTTTTCGGAGAAAATAATGAATGCACCGATAACATTGCCCTCGCGGTCAAAAATTGCATCTGCCGAAAGGGAAGTGGGCTCTTCGCCATCGAGCTTGCAAACCGCATTGTAGCGCTTTTCGGATTTAAGATAGTTTAAAACGGTCTCTACATCGCAGTCACCGAATACTTTAAGGGCAAAAAAAGGAGAATCCGCATCGGGATAAAGGCTGATAAGGCTTTCGTTTGCAAAAATAAGTGCCAGGGAACTGTCAAATATTGCAATAGGCACACCCGAATGTTTAAAACTCATAGCAAGCGCTGAAAACTCGGAACGCATATCCTCAGAATGCATAGAAATTCTCCTTTCCTGGAAATATGTAGACATTATACAACAAAAGTCGACACTTTTCAACAATATACGGAAAAATTGTGAAAAAATAAATAAAATCAATACAAAAAGGCGTTATATTTTTAACAATGCACACAATTTTTAAAAATATTTAAAAAAAATTGAAAAAAATATTGTATATTTTTAAGTTTTGTTATAAAATTATATGAGTAAAAAATTATGGAGGTAAAATACCATGTCAGTTAAAGTTGCAATTAATGGTTTTGGCCGTATCGGCCGTCTCGCATTCAGACAAATGTTTGGCGCAGAGGGATATGATATCGTTGCTATCAACGATCTTACAAAGCCTTCTATGCTCGCACACCTTTTAAAGTATGATACCGCTCAGGGCGGCTACTGCGGAAAGATCGGCGAAGATCTTCACACAGTTTCTGCTGACGACGAGGCAGGTACCATTACTGTTGACGGAAAAACCCTCAAGATCTATGCAGAGAAAGATGCTAAGGATCTTCCTTGGGGCGAAATCGGTGTAGACGTTGTTCTCGAGTGCACAGGTTTCTATTGTTCAAAGGATAAGAGCCAGGCTCACATCGATGCAGGTGCTAAGAAGGTTGTTATTTCTGCTCCCGCAGGTAACGATCTTAAGACAGTTGTATTCAGCGTAAATGAGGATACTCTTACCGCTGATGATACTATCATCTCTGCTGCTTCCTGCACAACAAATTGCCTCGCTCCTATGGCTAAGGCTCTTAACGATTACGCTCCCATCCAGAGCGGTATCATGAGCACAATTCACGCTTATACAGGTGACCAGATGATTCTCGATGGTCCTCACAGAAAGGGCGACCTCAGAAGAGCTAGAGCAGGCGCTGCAAATATCGTTCCTAACAGCACCGGTGCTGCAAAAGCTATCGGCCTTGTTATCCCCGAGCTTAACGGTAAGCTCATCGGTTCTGCACAGAGAGTTCCTGTTCCCACAGGTTCTACAACTATCCTTACCGCTGTTGTTAAGGGCGCAGACGTAACAAAAGAGGGTATCAACGCTGCTATGAAGGCTGCTGCTTGTGAGTCTTTTGGTTACAATGAGGACCAGATCGTTTCTTCCGATGTTATCGGTATGAAGTATGGTTCACTCTTCGATGCTACTCAGACAATGGTAGCAAAGATTGCTGATGATCTTTATGAGGTTCAGGTTGTTTCTTGGTATGATAACGAGAACTCCTACACCAGCCAGATGGTAAGAACCATTAAATACTTCGCAGAGCTTAACTAATTATAAGTAAACTTTTAAGGTGGGCGCAAAAATGCGCCCGCCTTATTTTTTGCATTTTTTGGGGTGTTGTGCAATAGATTTATATAAAAACTATAAAGGAGTTTTTATATGAAAAAAAGCATCGTTATAAAGCCATTGCCGTTTTTGTTTCAACTGGCGCTGTCGCTCGGCGGCGGAATTTTAGTCGGACTTTTAACCTCGGGTAGAGAAGGATACGAAACCCTTGTAAAACCGCCTCTTTCGCCGCCTGCAGTGCTCTTTCCGATAGTCTGGAGCATACTCTATACCCTTATGGCAGTTTCGGCCACCCTCATTTTGTCAAGCCAAAAGGGGAGAGATAGCGGCGTCATCAAAATTTATTATCTTCAGCTTTTAGTGAATTTCGCCTGGTCTTTCCTGTTTTTTGAGTTTGGATTTCTGACCCTTTCGTTTATCTGGATACTTCTTCTTATAGCACTTGTTATATTTATGATATATAAATTTTACCCTATCAATAAAACGGCGGCACTTTTACAAATTCCGTATTTAATCTGGCTTTTGTTTGCCGCATATTTAAACCTCGGATTTGTGGTTTTAAATTAACTAAAAAGCCTTTAAAAACCTTGACAATAAGCCATAATAGTTATAAAATATATTCTGTGTTAGTATGTTTAAAACCCAGACGAAACGGAGTAAAATTATGGCTGATTTAAATAGGCTCGCTGAGCTTTTATATCCCGATTGTAAATTAACCTATGATAAGGCGCTCGCGATGTTCCCCAAAAGAGAACTTCCCGAGGGTGCGGCGGTAACCAGACTTGCCCCCAGTCCCACAGGTTTTGTGCATCTTGGAAACCTTTTTCCCGCACTTACCAGTGAAAGACTTGCTCACCAGAGCGGCGGCGTTTTCATTTTAAGAATTGAGGATACCGACCAGAAAAGAGAGGTTGAGGGTGCAGTCGAGATTCTTTTGAGCTCGCTTGAGCGTTATGATATTATCTTCGACGAGGGCGCAACTGCTGATGGTGAAAAGGGAGATTATGGACCCTACTATCAGCGCCAGCGCGCCGAGATTTATCAGGCGTTTGCAAAGAAACTCATCGCAGAGGGCAAGGCTTATCCCTGCTTCTGTAGCGAAGAGCGCCTTGAGGAAATGAGAAAAGAGCAGGAAGCAAATAAGGATAATTTCGGATATTATGGTAAGTATGCGGCTTGCCGTAATTTAAGTTTTGAGGAAATCGAGGAAAAAATTAAAAACGGCGAAAAATTTGTGCTCCGTTTTCGCTCGCAGGGTGATCCCAGTAAAACCGCAGTAGTAAATGACCTTATTAAAGGCAGACTCGAGTTCCCCGAGAACGATATTGACCACGTAATGCTCAAGTCAGACGGAATACCGACATACCATTTTGCGCACGCGGTTGATGACTACGTGATGGGCACTACCCACGTTGTAAGAGGCGAGGAGTGGCTTGCAACACTGCCTTTCCATGTGCAACTTTTTGAGGCACTCGGATTCCCCCAGCCTTACTATATGCACATCGCACAACTTATGAAACTTGACAATGGTACAAAGCGTAAACTTTCCAAAAGAAAGGACCCCGAGGCATCCCTCTCCTTCTATTATGAAGAGGGCTTCCCCTCAAAGAGCGTAAGTGAGTATATTATGACTCTCCTAAATTCAAACTTTGAGGAATGGCGCATAGAGAATCCTTCGGCACCCTTAAATGACTTTAAGTTCACTGCCGAAAAGATGAGCGTTTCGGGTTGCCTTTTTGATATGGACAAGCTTCTTGATGTTAGCCGCAATGCCATTAGTACCATGACTGCAGACGAAGTTTACGAGCAGGTAACCGCCTGGGCAAAGGATAATGATAGCGTCCTTTATGAGAAATTCACTTCGGCTCCCGATTATGCCAAGAGCATTCTCGCAATTGGCCGCGGCGGCGAAAAGCCCAGAAAAGATATTGCAAAATGGAACGAGGTAAAGGACTACGTTTGCTTCTTCTATGATGATTTGTTTGAAATAACTGGCGAGATGCCCGAAAATGTAAGCAGCGAGGATAGAAACGAAATCTTAAGCCGTTTTGCAGAAAGCTTCTGCGAGAGCGACGATCAGGAAACCTGGTTTGCTAAAATGACCCAGATAGCAGAGGATTTAGGCTTCGCTCCCAAAACAAAACTTTATAAAAAGAATCCTGAACTTTATAAAGGTCACATCGGCGATGTAAGTATGGTTCTGCGCGTAGCGGTAACCGGCAGAAGAAACTCGCCTGACCTTTATGAGATTATGAAAATTCTCGGAAAAGATAAAACAGTAGAGAGATTAAGCGGCGCAAAAGCGTAAGCCCTGAAAGGATGTTAAGACTTTGGAAATTGCATCAAATTTTATTCACGAAATTATAGATAACGATATTGCCGAGGGTAAGGTGCAGAAAATTCACACCCGTTTTCCCCCTGAGCCTAACGGTTATCTTCATATCGGAAGCGCAAAGGCAATTTATATAAACTACGCGACCGCGAAAAAGTACGGCGGAAAGTTTAACCTTCGATATGACGATACCAACCCCGCAAGAGAAGACGACGAGTATGTTAAGGCTATTGAAGAGGATCTTCACTGGCTTGGCGCCGAGCCTGATAATATTTTCTACGGCTCGGACTACTTTGAGAAATGCTATGAATTTGCGGTAAAACTCATCCGCGAGGGCAAGGCTTATGTTTGCGACCTTTCGGCAGACGAAATGAGAGAGTACCGCGGTACACTTACCGAGCCCGGCAAAGAGAGTCCCTATAGAAACAGAAGTGTAGAGGAAAATCTTGAACTTTTCGAGAAAATGAAGAACGGCGAGTTTGAGGATGGCGCCTGCACACTTCGTGCAAAAATTGATATGGCATCGCCTAATATGAATATGCGCGACCCTGCAATTTACAGAATCAGCCGTCAGCCTCATCATAGACAGGGCAATAAGTGGTGCATTTATCCCCTCTATGACTTTGCGCATCCCATTCAGGACGCTTTAGAGGGTATTTCCCACTCGCTTTGCTCGCTTGAATTTGAAAATCACAGACCCCTCTATGAATGGGTAGTGCAGAATATAGGCTTCGAGAAGGAGCCCCATCAGTATGAGTTTGCAAGACTTAATGTAACCGGCGTTGTAATGAGTAAGCGCTATCTTCGTGAGCTTGTTGAAACAAAACGTGTCGATGGTTGGGATGACCCTAGAATGCCCACCCTTTGTGGCCTTAGAAGACGTGGATTTACCGCTAGTTCAATCCTTGACTTTGTGGGCAGAGCAGGTGTTTCCAAGGCATATAGCGTTGTGGATTTTGCCCTCTTAGAGCATTGCCTGAGAGAA
This sequence comes from Oscillospiraceae bacterium, assembly GCA_045542675.1. Classification (GTDB taxonomy): domain Bacteria; phylum Bacillota; class Clostridia; order Oscillospirales; family Ruminococcaceae; genus SIG578. Next base: position 12,769 of record JAZQLL010000099.1, on the reverse strand, counting down.
GAACTCAATCTTAACGCTACCCGCAGAATTGCCGTTTGCGATCCTGTAAAGGTTACCATTACAAACTACCCCGAAGGTCAGACTGAGTATTTTGACCTTCCCAATAACCCCAATGATGAAAACGCAGGTACTCGAAAGGTTGCATTTACCCGCAATCTCTATATTGAGAAGAGCGATTTTGCAGAAGTTCCGCCACCCAAGTTCTTCAGACTCAAGCCCGATGGCGAGGTAAGACTTATGGGCGCCTATATAATTCGTTGCAATGAGATTGTAAAGGATGAAAACGGCGAGATAAAGGAAATCCTTTGTACCTGCGATTTAGAAACAAAGAACGGCAACCCCGTAGACGGCAGAAAGATTAAGGGAACTATTCATTGGGTTTCTCAAGAAAACTGCATCGATGCCGAGCTTCGTCTCTATGATAGACTTTTCTCAAGAGATAATCTTATCGACATTCCCGAGGGAACCTATTACCTTGATTACCTTAATCCCGAGTCGCTTAAGATTTGCGAGAATGCAAAGCTTGAAAAGGCGTTAGAGGATGCAAAGGTAGGGGAGAAGTTCCAGTTTGTCCGTATGGGATATTTCTGTAAGGATAGTAAAAACGAGGGTTGCTTTAATAGAGCAGTAACCCTTAAGGATAGCTTTAAGCCCGCACAAAACTAACTAAAAAAAAGCCGCCGCAAAAGTCTGCGACGGCTTTGCTTTTAAGGAGCGAAAATGATACACACAACCCTTTGCTATATTGAAAAAGACGGCAAATACCTGATGCTTCACAGAGTGAAAAAGAAAAACGATGTAAATCAGGATAAATATATTGGCATCGGCGGAAAGTTTTTAGAGGGCGAAACTCCGCTTGAGTGCGCTCTTCGTGAAACGGAAGAGGAAACGGGACTTGATGTTTTAAACTACACCTACCGCGGAATAGTTTACTTTTCCTGCCCGCCTTATCCCGATGAAGTTATGCATCTTTTTACCGCCACTGAGTTTAAAGGCGACCTGATAGAATGTGACGAGGGCGACCTTGAGTGGATAGAGAAGGATAGACTAAAATCACTTCCGCTTTGGGAGGGCGATTTTATCTTTTTAAAACTCCTTGAAGAAAACGCTCCGTTTTTTAAGCTCGAATTAAACTACCAAAAGGATTCCCTTACATCCGCAATTTTAAATGGAGAGAGGATAAAATGAATATATTAGTAAGCGCCTGCCTTCTCGGAAACCCTTGTAGGTATGATGGGCAGAGTAAACCGAGCGAGAAGGTCATTGCCCTTAAAGAAAATCATAGACTCATTCCTGTTTGTCCCGAGGCGGCAGGGGGTCTTAAGATCCCCAGAGTGCCTTGTGAGATAATAGGTGATAGGGTGATTTCCAAAGAGGGAGTAGACTGTACAAAAGAATATCAAAAAGGCGCTGAAATTGCCCTTAAATTATGCGAAATTTTCAGCTGTAAATGCGCTGTTTTAAAAGCAAAAAGCCCTTCTTGCAGTAACTGCGGAGTGTACGATGGAACCTTCACAGGAACGCTTACAAACGAAAAGAATGGCATAACAGCAACGCTTTTATCGTGTAAAGGCATAAAACTTTACAACGAAAATGAACTTGAAAAGTTGGTGCAGGACAATGCGTGAATACACTCTTGTTCGCTCAAAAAGGAAGAGCCTTGCAATTGAGGTAAATCGCGACCTTGAAGTGATAGTCAGAGCGCCGTTTTTACTCCCGAAATTTACGGTTGAGGCATTTGTAAAATCGAGAGAAGAGTGGATAGAAAAGGCAATCGAAAAAATGAGGGAAAAGGCACAAAATACCCCCGTCGAACTCTCAAGCGAGAAGATAAAGGAACTTAAAAAACGCGCAAAAGATGTTCTGCCCGAGAGGGTAAGATACTATAGCGAACTGATGAATCTTTTTCCGACCGCCCTTAAAATCACTTCGGCGAAAACGCGGTTCGGCTCGTGTAGCGGTAAAAATTCTATATGCTTTTCGTGTAGACTTATGCAGTATCCCATAGAGGCTATCGACTATGTGGTGGTGCACGAACTTGCCCATATAAAGCATAAAAATCACAGTAAGAAATTCTATGATTTGATAGAGAAGTATCTGCCCGACTATAAAGATAGGCAAAAACTACTAAAAAAGTTACCAAATAATTAAACTTGCCCTTTATACTTGAAATAAAGATACATTTATTATATAATATAAGGTGACTTTGAAAAAGGAGGGAACGGTATGATATATCTTGATAACAGCGCAACCACAAAGGTGTCAAAAAAAGCGGCAGAGAAGGCCACTTATATGATGACCGAGTGCTTTGCAAACCCTTCTTCTCTTCATTCCTTCGGCTTTAGCGCCGAGATGGAAATAAAAAATGCCAGAAAAACGCTCGCCGCGGCGCTCTACTGCCGCGAGGGAGAAATATATTTTACAAGCGGCGGAACAGAAGCGAATAACACCGCGATAATAGGCGCCGCCGAGGCAAATTCGCGCCGCGGGAAAAAGATAGTTGTTTCCGCGATTGAGCACTCATCGGTGCTCGATGCCGCTGATTACCTCTCAAAAAAAGGCTTTGAAATTGTGAAAATTGCACCCGATAAAAATGGCACAATCTCGCCCGAGTCGGTAACAAAAGCGGTCGATGAAAACACAATTTTAGTGTCTGTGATGCTTGTGAATAACGAGGTCGGCAGTATTCAGGATATTGCAACCATTGCCGCCGCCGCGAGAAGACACAATAGCAGCACTCTTGTGCACTGCGACGCCGTTCAGGCGTTTGGTAAAATTCCCGTAAATGTTGGAAAACTCGGGGTAGATATGCTCTCGGTAAGCGCTCATAAGATAGGCGGTCCTAAGGGAGTCGGTGCGCTTTTTGTTAAAAAGGGAACCAAAGTTTCCCCTATGTTTTTCGGCGGAGAACAACAAAATCGTTTCCGCCCCGGAACTGAAAATGCCCCCGCAATCGCCGCATTCGGTGTCGCTTGTGATGAGTCAATTTCAGCGATGCCGCAAAACTATAAAAAAATAAAGGAAATTCGCGAGAGCCTTTTGGGCGGACTTAATCAAATTGAGGGAATAGAGATAAATTCCCCCGAAAATGCCATGCCCTATGTTGTGAATTTCTCGACCAACGCTATAAAATCGGAAACGCTTATTCACTTTATGGAGAAAAAGGAAATTTATATTTCGGGCGGCTCGGCTTGTGCAAAAGGTAGCAGAAGTCATGTTTTATCGGCCATGCAACTTTCTCAAAAGGCGATAGATACTGCTATCAGAGTAAGCTTTTGCTCGGATAATACTCAAAATGATATAGAAGCATTTCTCTCCGCCTTAAAAGAGGCACTGAGCAGTTTGCAAAAATTGAAATAAGGAAAAAACAAATGAAAGAAATTATTCTTATAAAAAACGGTGAGATCGCTCTTAAAGGGCTTAATAAAAATACCTTTGAGGACACCATGATTCGTAATATCCGCCGCAGAATGAGGCATCTTGGAGCGGTGGAAATAAAGAAATCGCAGTCCACTATCACAGTAAGTTCCAAGGACGAATTTTTCGATATGGATGCGGCAATTGATATTGTTAGCCGCGTTTTCGGAGTAAGCGCATTTTGTCGTGCCTGCGAAATCGAAAAAGATATGTCAGTTATTCAGAAAACGGCGGTTAACTACCTTCAGAATGAGCTCTCAAACGCCAAAACTTTTAAGGTAATCGCTAAGCGTTCGGACAAGAAATTCCCCAAAACTTCCCCCGAAATTTGCAGGGAAGTGGGCGGATATATCCTTTCAAAATATAAAAATCTTTCGGTTGATGTGATAAATCCCGAGGTCACTGTTGTGGTCGAGGTAAGAGATAATTTTGCCTATGTTCACGGCGCGCAGTTGGACGGCGCGGGTGGTATCCCGACAGGTACAGGCGGTCGAGCAATGTTGCTTATATCGGGCGGTATCGATAGCCCGGTTGCAGGCTATATGATGGGCAAACGAGGACTTGAAATTTCGGCAGTCCACTTTGCTTCGCCGCCATACACAAGCGATAGAGCGCTTGAGAAGGTAAAAGACCTTCTTCGCCAGGTGGCCAGATATTGCGGTAGAATTAAGCTCTATACCGTTTCCTTCACCGAAATTCAGGAAATGATAAGAGACGATATAAAAGAAGAATATTCAACCCTTGTTATGCGCCGTTTTATGATGCGCATTGCAAATGAAATTGCAAAAAAAGACTACTCTCAGGCACTTATAACGGGCGAAAGTCTCGGTCAGGTTGCAAGTCAGACCCTTCCTGCAATTTGCTGCACCGATGCAGTAAGTTCTATGCCCGTTTTCCGTCCCCTTATCGGTATGGATAAAGAGGAAATAGTTTCAATTTCAAGAAAAATTGAAACCTTTGATATTTCGGTTCAGCCCTTTGAGGATTGCTGCACAGTGTTTACACCAAAACACCCCAAGACAAAGCCTAATCTTGAGGATTTTGCCAAGGTAGAGGCTGGTGTTGATATTGAGGGACTAGTAAACCGCGCAGTAGAGAACACCGAAATTGAGCATATTTTAGCAAACTAATCGGAGGAAAAAATGAGATCAGAAATCATTACCGTAGGCTCGGAAATACTTACAGGCCAACAACTTAATACTAATGCCCAGTTCATATCCGAGGAGCTTCGTGCAATAGGAGTTGAGGTTTCCTTTCAGACCTCTGTAAGAGATAGTAAAAAGGACCTTAAGGCAGTTGTTGCCGCCGCACTCGGTCGTAGTAATATCATAATTATGACAGGTGGACTCGGTCCCACACCCGATGATGTCACAAAAGATGCCGTGTGTGAACTGCTTTCCATAAATCAGGTAGTTGACGAGCCGAGTTTAGAGAAAATAAAGGCGTATTTCTTTAGAAAAGGCGAGCAAATGGCGGATAATAATATCCGTCAGGCTATGGTGCCCGAAGGAAGTGTTGTAATAAAAAACGACGTCGGTCTTTCGGCGGGCGCAATTTTAAAGAGTGGAAATCAGTGCATAATTTTGCTCCCCGGCCCCCCGAGTGAACTTCGCCCCATGCTTGAGAGAAGTGTACTGCCCTTTTTAAAGAGCATGACAGGCAAAACTGTCGTTTCTAAAACTGTAAATGTCTTTGGAATGACCGAATCACTTATCGCTCAGTCGCTTTCCGATCTCATTGAAAGGACAAGCCCGACTGTTGCTACATACGCTTCAAACGGCAAAATAGACATTTTCGTTTCCTCTTGTTCGGATGATTTCAAGGTTGCAATCAGAGAGGTAGACCAGGCGGTAGAGGAGATAGAGAGAAGACTCGGAGATGTTATCTATGGCATCGATGAGCCCTCAATTCATCACGCCGTTGTAAGTGAACTCGTTGCTAACAAAATGACTATTGCAACTGCGGAATCCTGCACAGGCGGACTTATTTCAAAGAAAATAACCGAAATCCCCGGCGCTTCGCTCTGCTTTGAGTTCGGTGTCACAAGTTACTCCGAGGGTATTAAAAACCTTATTCTCGGTGTAGATGAGCAGACTTTGAGTGAATTTGGCGCAGTAAGTGCCGAAACCGCGCTTCAGATGGCGGTAGGAGCAATGAATACCGCAAATTCCGATTTTGGCGTTTCGGTAACGGGTTATGCCGGCCCTGCATCAATGCTCGGTGAACCGGTCGGCCTTGTGTTTGTGGCGGTTTGTAATCGCGAAACTGCTTGGGTAAAGCGCTTTGAACTTGCCATAACCGGTAAGGAGAGCCGCGAGCAGATTAGGGAGCTTGCAAGTTTGCATGCGTTTGATATGGTACGCCGCGTAATGAACGGCTTTGCTATCTTTAATTCACAAAGGCTTCCCGTAAGCGAGGTTCCCAATAGTATTGAGAGCCGCGAGTCTATGAAGGGAAAACTCATATTCAGTAACGTTAAAAAGAACGAGCAGGAAAAAAATGCTCCCCAGAAAAATGACGATGCAGATGCCCCTGTTTTAGCCAAGAAAAAAGGCTTTTTAGCAAGCATTTTCCCAAATAAAGCCGATAATGGCGCCGAAAAGGTGAGAAAGAGCGTATTTTTGGTAGCGGTCGTAGCACTTTTGGTGTCCGTATGCTATATCGCAACATTCTTCCTTTCGATAAAGCAAAATGATAACCTCTATCAAAATCTTGCCGAGCTTAAAGAGGAAATTCCCACAGAGTCCCTGGTTTATCCTAAAAATTACCTTGATGAATTCGGTATTTTGTATCAGGAAAATAAGGAGATTGCGGGTTGGATTGAAATAGAGGGAACTAAGCTTAACTACCCCGTAGTTCAGACAACCGATAACGATTTCTATTTAAACCATAACTTCTACGGCGAAAAGGAGCGCCACGGTGTTCCCTTTATGGATAGCCGAAATAATATAAGTCCGCTCGATTTTAATACCGTAATTCACGGACACAATATGAAGAGCGATGACCAGATGTTCTCGGAACTTGAAAACTACTATAAGGGAAGCGATGCGCTCAATTATTACAGAAAGCACCCCCTTATAAGTTTTGACACAGTTTACGAGAGATCTCAGTGGAAAATTTTCGCCATCTTTACCTGTAATGTTGAGAGCAAAAACGGTGCGGTATTTGACTACTATAATATGCTCAACCCTAAAGATGAGGGAGAGTTTGATACATTCTTAAGGCGCGTAAGAAATGAATCCATATTCAACATTCCCGTCGATGTCTTAAGTACAGATAATATTCTCACTCTCTCTACCTGCTATTACGATTTCGACGGTCAGCGCCTTGTAGTTATGGCAAGACGTGTAAGAGCCAATGAGGATAATTCTGTTGCGGTAAATGAGGCAACACATAATACGGGAAACAATAATCAATTTAACGATTCTTCAGACGAATCCTCGAGTAATAAACTCTGGAATAGCAGTATTGCTTCCAGACCCAACACTCCCGTGAGACCCTCTTACTCATCGGATAACAAGTCTTCGTCTTCAAGCAGCAGTACTCCTTCATCGCCGAGCAGCGAGGAAGAAACCCCGAGTGAAACTCCTTCACAGACTCCGAGCGAAACGCCAAGTGAAACTCCTTCGGAAACCCCTAGTGAAACACCTAGCGATACTCCATCGGAAACTCCGAGCGAAACACCTAGTGAGACTCCGAGTGAAACACCGAATGAGACCCCGAATGACACTCCTACCGACACCCCTTCGGATAGCAACGAGTTGACTCCCGGGGGCGTAAACGAATAAATCAAAAAAGACCATAGGCAGTGCCTATGGTCTTTTTACTTAACCTAAAAGTTCAGCAATAGCGCCGATAAGAGCGGGAGAAAGTCCCTCAAGAATCGCGTTTTGGAGTTTTTCAACAGAGTTTAGGTCATCTCTTGTAAGATGCTCCCAGACGCGCTGCTTGGTGTTATAATCCATCTGTGCTCCTAGGATTACATCGTACATTCTGTCATAAAGGCTCTTGTCACTCGGTGCAAAGTTGTTGATTTTGCTTTCGAGGGTAACAGTAATATAACCATCGGTTGAAACCGAATCGACAGTTACATATAAAGAGCAGGTGGCATCGTCATAGCGGGTGTTAAAGGGAATTTGTTTTCCGTTTTGCTCGCAGGAAACCTCAATTTCCTCGCAGAAACCTCTGAAGCAGAGGGTGTAGTTTCTCTTTTGGGGAATAAGCGAAAGGTCGCCCTCGGCGGCATTAATTTTAAATTCCGCCTTATTGCTGCTCCACTCAAGCGCATATTCGGTAGTCGCAAACTCGCCGTCCCTGTAGCCGTTTCCTTCGCCCAAATCCTCGTAGAGAACGAATTTCCCATCTGCGCCGGGGAATACCCTTATTTCCATATTCTCAAACGAGCCGAGGGAGTTGTCGTGCTCGCGAAGTGTGTTCATAGGAACGATTGCGCCCGCCTTACATAAAACGGGGTACTCAAATCCGTTTCGGTAGAAGCAAAGTTCTCGATCACCCTTGTAGCGAGTGCCTCTGAAAAAGTCAACCCAGTTTCCTTCGGGCAGATAACCCTTGGCGCATCCAAGTTTTGTTACATCGTCGGAAGGAGCAGTGATGGGGAAGATAACCATCTCGCTTCCAAAGAAGAAGGAATTCTGGTACTTAAATGTGGCCTCTTTCTCGGGGTCACAGTAGTAATAAATGGGGCAAACTAAAGGAATAAGCTCTTTGTGTGTACGCCAGTTCATTGTGTAGAGATAGGGGAAAAGCGCGTGACGAAGGCGCAGGAATTGCTTCATACTCGCTTCAGTCTCGGTGTTAAAGCACCAGGGCTCGCGGCGGTTGAATACAAACCAACTGCTGTGAAGTTTATTTATCGGCGAGAACGTTCCGAGCTGAGTCCAGCGCATCATTAACTCGTCGTCACGGTAACCGCAACAGTGTCCGCCTATGTCATGGCTCCACCAAGGATAAGCAATGTTTGATGCAGTTGCGGTAAACTTGGGTTGGAAGTTAAGTGAATCCCAGGTTACCCAGGCATCGCCCGAGAAACCGATGGGAAATCTCTGACTTCCTGGACCTGCAAAGCGCGAGTAAATGAAGGGTCGCTTTCCCTTTCGCGTGATGTCAAGCGAGTGGAAGTGGTTTAAGAGCCAGAGCGGGTCAAGTCCCTCTAAAGAACTTCTCGTGCCCTGTTGCCAGTCAATCCACCAAAAATCAATACCGTCACTTTCATAGCGGTTGTGCAAAATTTCAAAATAAGGCTTTATAAAATCCTCGTTGTTAAGGTCAAAGGGGATAGCCTCGCGGCTTTCGGGGTCAACCCCCATAGCCTTTGCCATATCCTCATAGAAATCCTCAAAAGCGCGAACTCCGAGAGCAGGGTGGTCAGCAAGACCCGCGGCGTACCCTTTCTTTTTAAGGAACTTTAAGAACGCCTTGTAATCGGGGAAAAGTTCGCGGTTCCAGGTGTAGCCCGTCCATCCGTTGCCGTATTCTTTAGGTATGTCAACGAGATGCCAGTCCATATCTATAATGGCAACCGAGAAGGGAATATCCTCTTTCTCATAACGTTCTATAAGCTTAATGTACTCGTCCTGGGTGTACTTGTGGTAGCGGCTCCACCAGTTTCCGAGCGCAAACGCGGGAAGCAGCGGGGGAGCGCCCGTAAGGCGCATTAAATCGCGCACTGCCGAGATATAGTCGAATCCGTAGCCGAAAAAGTAAACATCAATTATGCCTTTTTTTCTCGGCTCTATCATTCCGCTGTCTAAAATAATTCCCGAACTCGAGTCATCAAGTGCGGCGTAGCCACACTTTGCGCAAACGCCTTGCGAAAGAGGAATTTCGCCATCGGCTCTGTCAAGTGTGCGTGCGGTGCCGCCGAGATTTTCACACTCGTCTCCGTAAGCCCAGATGGGCTCTTTCCAGGAATTGTGGTGCTTAAGCGTTACGGTAAGTCCACTCTTGAAATCTCTGCCTATTTTGTATATTAGGAGCAACTCGTCGGTTTCGAGCCTTAAAACGCCGTTTTGTTCGGCAGATGTGTACTTTGTGACATCGAGTTTTCGGCATATAACCGACTGCGTAGCCCTGTCCTCAAAAACGCCATCCTCACTGTACCCGAGCCCTAAAAGGCGACTGGTTAGGACTGTGAATCGGTAGTGCTCACCCTGAACATAACTAGCAGTGCTGGGTGCGGCATCGTAATTGGGAATAAGATGTTCGGGAAGTTTTTTCATAAAATCACTCCTGTATTGACAAGTTATGAAATGTTTGATAGAATGTCCTTAATTGAATTATATTCTCTTTTTTACGCGATTTCTAACACAATTTTCGCTAAAAAATGGAACAATAGTAAGAAAGGGCGATGGATTTGAAGGCGTTTAGAGAAAATATAATGCGCGGCACGGCAGAATTCCCCATGACTATTTATTATCACACAGTCGATAAGGTTTCGGTCGGCTATCATTTTCATAGCGAGTGTGAAATAGTTTTTGTCAAAGAGGGACAGTTTGACTTAACCATTGATGGCAAGGTTTATAAAGTGGGCGCGGGAGATATATTTTTCGTTAACTCCGAGGGTCTGCACTCGATGAATAATAACGAGGGGTACACAGAATTTTGCTCCCTCGTTTTTGACCCGTCGTTTGTGGATTTTGCCGCCCCAAATCCGTTCCAAAGGGATATTCTCGAGCCGATAAAGAGCGGTAAACTTCTTTTTCCGACCAGGATAAATCGTGATGATCCCTGCCATAGTAAGATTTTTTCCGAACTTTCCAGAATAGTTGAATGTAGGGAGAATGAGTTTTCAAAAGCTGAGCAGATTACGGCTTTTTGTGAGATTTTCCTCTCACTTGCTAAAAATAATAAACTTACCCTGCACGATGTCGATGAGCTCAAGGGTTCTGGTGATAACGTGATTAAAAAGGTTATGAAATATGTAAATTCGCACCTTTCCGAGCGCATAACTTTGTCACAACTTTCAAAAACGGCGCATATGAGTGAAAAGTATTTTTGCACCTTTTTCAAAAAGCAAACAGGAACAACCCCCATCGAGCATGTGAACCGTGCCCGTATTGAGCGTGCCTGCGAACTTTTAAAGATGGGCAATATGAGCGTTACCAATGCGGCACTTGAATGTGGGTTTGAGAGTTTAAGCTACTTTATAAGGAAATTTAAATCCCAAATGGGAGTTTCGCCCTCGGACTATAAAAAACACAACATAAAATAATAAAAAAAGTCTCCTTCTATTTTGGAAGAAGACTTTTTATTTTGGTGCGCTTCACAGGGGTCGGCGTGTGCGGCGGCTTCGCCTTGCACACTACTCGCTCGGGCCCAGGCCCTCACGCTCCTTGCTAAAAACAGTCCGCCGGACTGTTTTTACGCGCGGACCTTCTCAGGTTCGACCCGTCTTACATATAAATCTAACAAAAAGGAGCCTCTCTTTTGAGAAGCTCCCTTTTTATTGGTGCGGGTAACAGGGGTCGAACCTGCATGGTTTCCCGCTAGATCCTAAGTCTAGTGCGTCTGCCAATTCCGCCATACCCGCGTCGGTTTATTATTATAACACTATAATGCCCCGATTGTCAATAAATCGGGGCATTAAATTTTAGGTTATTTATCTTTATTTTTCCTTTTAAAGATAAAGCTTCTAAACAGGATAATGTTCATAACAACAAAGAAGACAAACAGGATTATAAGTGTCAGAATGGGCTTTACGGGGGCTAAGGTTGCAAGCAGCATTAAGGGGAAACCGAACACGATAGCAGGGAAGTTTTGGTAAACCATATTATCCGCCGCAGGTGTTTCAAACTCGCCGTCGATTTCTCGCAGGAGAATGGTGCCGGTACTTGCGGTACCTGTAAGCATTCCGTACATCATGAGGAACTGTTCATCTGCATATTCGGGGAAAAGTTTGTGGGCAACAAATTTGTTGTAAAAATATGTGATAACCAGACCCGAAACGCCGAGAATGAGGGTGATTCCCCAGTATTTTTCAAGTATACCGAGTCTTATAGCCGCGATTCCCGCAACAACCATAATATCAAAGAAGAAGTTGCTTACTCGGGTCATCAAAAAGTCATTCACGTGACTTCTCTTCATAATCCTCTTTTTTCTAAGCAAGTTGATAACAAACTTGATAAGAGTAGCGCTCAGAACTCCCAAAAGGAAATTGAATCCGTAGATTACCGCCTTCATTGAGGGAATAAGGCTTCCGAGCAGCATCATCAAAAGATAGGTTAAAAAGTATCCAAAGAAAACGAGAGCAAACTGTATTGTAAGTTTATCAATACTACCCTGCATAGGGATTTCGTTTCTCTTCTGAATCTGATGCTCAAAAACGCTCACATATTCGTCCTCACCGAGCTTTACACTACGCTTTTTCTTGAGGATGTTTAGATGAATAACACCGCCGATACTAGCGCTTAAGAAACCAAGCGCTGCAATGGTAAGTCCGAAACTTTTACCACCGTCAAACCCAAACTGTGTCTCATAAATGTTGCCGTAGTTTAGCGCCTGTCCGGTGCCTTGACCGTAGCCAAAGGGGAGAAGAACTCCCGCCGCTGGGAAAAATCCGCTTATAATAAGTGCGGCAATAAGCGTAATTCCAAATCCGATAACTGCCTGTAAAAGATAGGTTGAAACGGTTGTGACACCCGTATTAAAAATTTCAACCGACCTTTGTTTTGTCAGCTTGCCCTTGGAAGCCTTGAAGGTCGACGCAATAAATCCGAGCGCCAGAGCGTGATATGTAAGGGTCTCGAGATTCTGATATCCGTCGCCGCCGAAAAACTGCGTTTCGAACAGAATATCGCCGCTTATAAGGTCGTAAACTCCTGCAAAGATAAGAAGCAGAATTCCGCCGAGAACCGATGTCGGAATAAGCGATATTTTAAAGAATTTTACCGACCTTTTAAGTATGTTTGCAACAAGCAAACTTAAGAGAAGTACCACAAAAATATTAACTGTGCCCCAAACACTAGAGTCCCAGAAATTGCTCATCTTTTTCTCCTTTTTGAATGTTTTTGTGCCGATTGAAAATGTGTACATATTTAAGCGCATTAAAACGCTTTTCGCCTTTTACCTGGAAAACCTCGCCACCATGGTAAATATTGAGTTTATTTTTGCCAAGAATGGTAACCGCCGAGGTAGTGTCAAAATCAAACACTAGATCGTCGTCAAAGACAATTTTATCGCCAAAAAGTGAAATTTTTGTCTCTTTTCTGAAGATTTCCTTGTGACTATGTAAAATAACCTTGTCAAGACGGACGTTTTCTACATACATCGCCTTGTCGTAAAACTCGTCAAGTTCAAGTGAATTTATGTAGTCTTTCTGCGCATCGTACCACTG
>JAZQLL010000098.1:0-4548 GCA_045542675.1 Oscillospiraceae bacterium | reverse complement strand
GTCTTGCTTTTTATGGAAGAAATATCTTTTTCTCGAAGCTGTGCAAAGAACTTGATAAGTACTGCGCAGTTGGGCCCGATTCCATTAACGCTTTCAAGTTCGTTTATGGGTGCCTTGAAAACGGCGTCAAGCGAGCCAAATCTTGAAATAAGCTGGTGCGACAGGGCGTTGGTGTCAACCCTCGAAAGAGCGTGAAATAGGATAAACTCAAGTATTTCGTGCTCATCAAACCCGTCTAAGCCAACCTTGAGAAAGCGGTTTCTCATTCGGTTTCTGTGACCTTTGTGAATGTTTTTGTCCTTGTCTTTTGCCATTATTGTGTCCTCTCGAATGTAGTGCTTGTGTTATTATACGACACTTTAAATTAAATCTCAATAGTTTAATTGATTTCGGATAAAGAAAAATAAATTTTCTCGGCGGTTTTAAAAATAAAATCTGCCTCTTTTTCCGTGCAGGTTTTAAGTTTCTGCTTTTTGGGATAACCCCATATATTAAATACCCGCGGACCTATCCACTCGTTTTCACCGCAGTCCTCAAAAAAACCTTTTAGAATTGAAAGTGACGCTTTTTTGCGGCTCATAAAAATAACCTTCATAGGATATTTTATTATAGAAAAAATCAGTTTGGGATAGTGCGCCGTAATGTTTGTAAAGGTGATGCCGGGGTGAACGATACCTAGCCTTACCTTGTCTTCTTGTCCAAGAAGCCTGTACAAAGAAAAGGTCAGAAAGCGCTTGGCGTTTCCGTATAAAAGCGAGGATGCTGAGCGGCTTTTAAAATCAAGGTCGCCTTCATCCGTTTTAGAATAGTTGTGCGCAATGCTGGAAACCGCCAAAACCTTTCCGCCGCGCTCTCTGAGCAGAGGCAAAAGCCGCTTTATCATATAATAGGGCGACACAAAATTTATCTGAAAAACATTATCAAACCCCGTTAGGCAGGTTTTTCGAGGAATTTTGTAGGCACCCGCATTGTGCAAAAAGAAATCAACGGGAAACTTCAGAAGTTCGTCAGTCGCTTTTTGTACACTCTCAAAATCCTCTAAATCTGCGGTTATGTAACTGATTTCGCAGTCAGGAAAATTCATTAGAAGTTCATTACCGAAAGCGCGCGAGCGCTCTGGATTGCGGTCAATGAGAATGAGGTTGGCGCCGAGCGATGCTAACAGCTTGCATATTTCCTGCCCGAGACCTCCCGTAGAGCCGGTTATTACAACTGTTTTACCAAGCATTGAAACAGTGTTTTTTTGTATCCATTTATTCAGGTTCACAAAAATTCTTCCTTCAAACAAAATCTACTTAATAAATATACAATATTTTTAAATAATTCTCAATAGTTTTGTTGAGTTTGAGGAAAATAAAATGTATACACTAAAAAATATTGCTATTTACAAAAGGATAAAATATAATTAAAATGAGGGAATTTGGAAAACGTTTTCCCTTGTAAAAATTCTATTAGTTCGCGCCGAAAAAACCATCGGCGAAAACCTTATAAAAGGAGGAAAATATATGAATGTAACAAATGTTTTGAGCCTGCTAGGCGGACTCGCGCTGTTCCTTTACGGAATGCAGATGATGAGCAGCGGCCTTGAAGACGCCGCCGGCAACAAAATGAAAAACATATTGGAAAAATTAACCTCAAACCGCTTTTTAGGTGTTACTGTCGGCGCCCTTATAACCGCCGTCATTCAGTCATCCTCGGCCACAACGGTTATGACCGTTGGCTTTGTAAATTCAGGGATGATGACGCTTAAACAAGCGGTTTGGATTATTATGGGCGCAAATATCGGTACTACCATTACGGGTCAGCTCATAGCTCTTGATGTCGGTATGCTTGCTCCCGTATTTGCCTTTATCGGTGTGGCGGCTATCGTATTCTTTAAGAACCCCAAACTGCACCACTATGGAAAAATAGTTGCGGGTCTCGGTGTGCTCTTTATCGGTATGAATATGATGAGCAGTTCAATGGAGGGCTTAAGAGAGTCTGAAGGTTTTGTGTCGCTTATGACACAGTTTTCAAATCCCGTTTTAGGTATTTTGGCGGGTGCAATATTTACTGCTGTTATTCAGTCATCTTCGGCTTCTATAGGTATCCTGCAGGCGCTTGCAACTGCCGGAGTTATCGGTTTTCCGAGCGCAGTTTATGTACTGTTTGGTCAAAACATCGGAACCTGTATCACAGCGGTTTTGGCATCTATCGGAACTAATAGAAGCGCCAAGAGAACAACAGTTATCCATCTTCTCTTTAACCTTATCGGCACAACAGTTTTCACAATTCTTTGTCGGACACTTCCCATAACCGATTGGGTAGCCGCCATAACTCCCGACTCGGTAACGGCACAAATTGCAAATATGCACACTATATTTAATGTGGCAACAACAATTATGCTCCTTCCTTTCGGCACATACCTTGCGCGCCTTGCCGAGAAAATCCTTCCCGACGCAAAGGATAAAACCGTTTCCCTCACATCGCTTTCTGATGAGTTCAGAAGAGGCAACTTCAATCTCGGTATGGCGGCTGTCCATACAGACCTTCTTGCACAAGAGATTCGCAGAATCGTAACCCTTTCGGGCGAAAATACAAAAAAAGCATTTGGAACAATTTTGTCGGGAAGTAGTAAGGAATTTGTTGAGATAACAGAAACCGAGAGCACCATCGATGCACTTAATAAGGAAATTTCACAGTATATTTCCAAGATTCTTGTAAGAAATAACAGTCGTAAGAGTGTTGCGGATATTGAGCAGTACTTCCTCATTACAGGAAACGCCGAGCGTATCGGTGACCACGCACTTAACATCGCGGGCTATATAGAGGTTATAAAGGAAAAGAATATAACCTTCTCCGAGGGCGCAATTGACGAAGTTAAACAAATGCAGGAAATAACCGAGAAAGCATTGAATAGCGCTCTTAATATGGATGATGACACAACCGAGTGGCTTAGCAAAATTGCGGCCATGGAGCAGAAAATCGACGATATGACTCGTGAGTACCGCGAAAAACACCTTCAGCGTATGCACGAGGGCAAGTGCACCGAGGAGGCCTGTATTCTATATTCCGAAATGCTTACCGACTTTGAGAGAATCGGCGACCACATTTTAAACATAGCGCAGGCATATAGTAAAATCAGTGCAAAAGCATAAAATAAAAATCGGTTCGGGTTTCCCGAACCGATTTTTTGTTTTTACTTATTTATCAATATGAACATCGAGTTGAGGATAGGGAATTGAAATATTGTTTTCTTTAAATGCGGCAGTTATGCTTTCGCTTAAATCAAAGTGGAGTGTCCAATAATCCGCGGTTTTGCACCACACACGAACGGTATAATCAAGCGAACTGTCGCCGCGGTTTGCAAGTCTTACAAAGGGAGCGGGGTCATTAAGGGCCAAAGGATGCTTTGCAATTTCGCTCTCGATAACCGATTTAACGGTGTTCATATCACTGCCGTAGTCTGCACTGAATGTGAGATCCACGCGGCGAATATCCTCTGCTGAATAGTTTTCAACAACAGAGTTTGTGATACTGCCGTTAGGAATGGTTATGCGCTTGTTGTCGGGCGTTAAAAGAACGGTATAAACAACCGAAATTTCCTGAACAGTTCCCGATTCGCCGGCCGCATCGATGTAATCACCGACCTTGAAGGGCTTAAAGAGGAGAATCATAATTCCGCCCGCAAAGTTGGAAAGAGCGCCCTGAAGCGCAAGACCGATAGCAACACCGCAGGATGCGAGAATTGTAAGGAAGGATGTAACGGGTGCTCCAAGAACTGATGCAATGGTTATAACAAGTAATATTCCCAGAACAATGTTTATAAAACTTACTAAAAATGAACGGAGACTGCTATCAACCTTGTCGAGTTTTTTAGATGTTTTGATAAACTTCTTTACCCATTTCATAATGAACAGGCCGACAACGAGAATTATGATTGCGCCGAGAAGTTTGAAACCGAAGCTTGTAACAAAACTCATAACGGTGTCAAAAATTGCTTTAAAGTCCATAAAAACAACTCCTTATAAAAAATGTTTATTAAATTATACACCAAAATTCAAGAAGATTCAAGGGCTCTATATTTCTTTAGAAAGTTCGTCTAAAGATTTACGCTTTTTGTTTCTGAGCTTGTCATTTTCGCTCGCGTAACCGAGCGCTATAACAAGCCGCACCTCGCCGTCAACATGGCATATTTTCTTTATTTTCTCGCTGTCAAGCCAGCCGAGTATACAGGTGGAAAGACCCTGGGCGCAGGCTTCGGCAGTAATGTAAGCCGAAAGTATACCGATGTCTATTGAGCGGTAGTCGTTGTGCTTAAATTTCGCTCCGAGCGCCGCCGATTTTACATAAGGCATTTCGGATATAACGAGCATAACGGGAGCATCGGCGGTAAATGAATTCATCCCCATTGATGTAGTCGCTTTTGCAACCTTTTTGGCGTTTTCTCCTCTGCAGACGGTTATAAAATAGGGCTGACCGTTGCAGGCCGATGGGGAAAGCCGTGCCACTTCTAAAATAGCGGCAATTTTCTCACTCTCAACCGCTTTACTGCCATCAAAATTCCTG
>JAZQLL010000097.1:0-7387 GCA_045542675.1 Oscillospiraceae bacterium | reverse complement strand
GGCAACTCAAAGTCCTTTGCAAAATATCCCGAGCATTATCTCTTTGACGGAACTTGTGCATTTATTAACTTCGCAAGCCAGGAAGCCTGCGACTACATATTCAATGTGTTCGCCGAACAGGTTAGAAAATACGACATTAAGTTTGTAAAGTTTGATTTTAACCGCGCTTATAACACCAACAATAACACCGATGCTTTCTTAAAATATTTCGAGGGTTACAACAACTTTATCAAGAGAATAAACCGCGAGTTCCCCGACCTCTATTTAGAGAACTGTGCAGGTGGCGGAACAAGGCTTTCGCTCTCCAATCTCGATGGATTTAACAGTTTCTGGATGAGCGACAACCACAATATGTACGAGGAACTCGATATTTACAAAGACTCCATCAAGCGCCTTCCCTGCCGCGCGCTCGAAAAATGGATCACCATCAGAAGCATTGATAACTTCAAACCTTCTGTAACAGATCCTAACGGCAGTGAGAAAATTCTTATGAGTAAAGATGGCGGATGGGAAGACCTCGTTACAATTCCGCAGGATTACCTCTTTAATGCGCTCGTAGGCGGTCCTATCGGCATCACCTGCGACATCAGTAAACTCACCGACAGGCTCGTTGATGAAATGGGCGGATATTTCAGGAACTACAAGGCTGAAGCAGAGTTTTGGAAGAATGCCGAGTGTCACCTTTTGGTTGACACCGACTCAATGCTCGTTATGCAGTTTAATGACGCTCAGTTTAATGAACTTAAGTTCTTCATTTTCGGCAGACACGTATATCAGACCTCGGTAACTGTTTACCCCGTAACAGAGGGCGACAGTTACACTGATGGCGAAAAAATCTACAGTGCCGAAGACCTCGAGAGCACAGGAATTGAGGTTAACGTTCCCAAACACTTTAAGACCGCTACATTCACCTTAAAAAAGAAATAATACTCTATCGCGGTATTAAAAACATGCCCGAGGCAGAGCCTCGGGCTTTTTGTTTTTAATTTAGGTTGCTTTTTTTAGAAAGTGGCGGTATAATTATTTTAGATTTAAACTCGCGCATACTAAATTTTAAGTTCGGAGCAGTAATATGAAAAAACTACTTATTATCGGTGCATCCGTTTTGCAGTTACCAGCCATAAAAAGAGCGAAAGAACTCGGCTACTATGTCGGGGTTATTGACTATGACCCGAACGCTGTAGGCATCCCTTTTGCCGACGAATATTTTAATGTAAGCACAAATGACCCCGAAGGTGTTGCGGCTACCGCCAAAAAGTTTGCGCCCGACGGAATTATGACAACTGCAACCGATATGCCCATGCGCTCGATAGCCTACGCCGGCGAAGTTTGTAATCTCCCTGCCATAAGCCTCGACACCGCTATAAAATCCACCGACAAGGGCGAGATGATTCGCGCATTTGAACAGCACGGGGTTGAGCATCCCTGGTTTTACCTTGTAAGTGACATATCCGAGCTTAACGCTCTGAAAGATAGCCTTACATACCCCCTCATTATGAAGCCAACCGACAACTCGGCAAGCCGCGGAGTTGTGCTCTGCAGGGATTTTGACGAGGTTATGCGCGAATTTGATTACTCTAAAGGTTCTTCACATAATGGCAATGTTATAATCGAGGAATATTTAGAGGGTAAAGAGGTTAGTGTTGAGGTCATAACGCTCGATGGCGTGTCGCACATAATTCAGATAACCGACAAAATCACAACGGGCGCACCGCATTTTGTTGAGATGGGACACAGTCAACCGAGTGCACTTTGTGAGAGCGAGCAGGAGAAAATTCGTGACCTCGCCGCACGTGCAGTCAAAGCCGTCGGCATACAAAACGGACCTGCGCACGTTGAGATAATGCTTACAAAAAACGGTCCTAAAATGATTGAACTCGGCGCAAGGCTCGGCGGCGATTTTATAACAACTCACCTTGTACCTCTTTCAACGGGCGTTGATATGGTAGAGGCGGTTATCAAAATTGCCTGCGGCGAAAAGCCCGACTTAGAGCCTAAATTTTCCTGCGCAAGTGCGATAAAATATCTTAATACCGAGCACGGTATAATACAGGGTGTAAGCGGAACTGATGATGCCCTCGCAATCCCCGAAATCAAGGAAGTTGCCATAATCAGAAACATCGGAGAGTTTGCAGGCGAAATTAAACATAGTCTTGATAGGGTCGGCTATGTTATCGCCCAGGCAGAAACTCCCGAAAAGGCACTCTCCATCTGCGACGACGCACTCAAACTTATAACAGTTCACGTAAAATAACTTTCAACAAAAGCCACGCATTACAGTGCGTGGCTTTTTTACTTTATTTCATATCTTTTTAAAATTTTTTCCTTTTCTTTTTGTAAAGTTTCTTCATCAGGGTTTATCATAATACAACAATCACAACACCCCTCTGTGTTAATTGCTATTTCACCTAAAGTACACTCATTTTCTCTTTCATATACGCATAAATAATTCAAACATTCCACTATTTTCACCAAATTTCTTGTGTTTTGTCTTGTGATAGGACAACATAAGAAAATTATACCCTTATAATTGTCTTATGTCAAGACAATTATAATTATAAGAGGTGATGTTATTGGCTAGAATTATTGATTCAAAAGAAAAAAATCTCGTCGGTGGCATTATCCGAGGTTACCGACTAAAGCAAAAAATGAGTCAACAACTACTATCTGAAAAGTTAGAACTTTTGGGCGTATACATTTGCAGAGGTTCTGTTTCAAGAATTGAAGATGGTTTGAGAACTGTTACAGATATAGAACTTTATGCCTTAGCACAAACATTAAATATTCCTTGGGATGAATTATCCCCACAAAAGAATTTCAACAAACAATAAAAAAGATGAGTGGAATTTTCCACTCATCTTTTTTACTATCAAACAACGCCTATACTACTTGGCCGCTTACTGCTTTTAAAAACCAATTATTGTAGGAATCGGTGAAAAACGGGCGATTCGTGAATCGCCCCTATGCGAGAGGGGGATGAGTGTCGAGATAGATATTTTTGTTTCCGCCTATTAGTTTCGCATATTGTAGCGAAACGAGATTTGTACAATATGGAATCCGACACAAAGGGGGACAGTCGGTCCCCCTTTTAATGCATTCTTTTCCATATTTCTGTTGCTATGGACAGAAATATGGTGCCCGCGCGGCATGAGCGCAAGCAAAATTAATTATCCTTTATCATATAAAAAAGATGTGTGGAAAATTCCACACATCTTTTTTGTTTATATATTTACCTTTATTCTCTGTCCTTTTTCATTGGACTCGAAGGATGCGCGCATAACCTCTAAAACTCTTCTGACCTGACAGTTTTGCACCTCTTGTACCTTCTCACCGTCGATTGCCTTGCAGAAATCTCTGTAGAAATCGTGCGGGTCACTATCGCGAAGCGGCTTTACATAACTTTCGGTCGAAACGCCGTCGCGCGGCGCGAGTGTCTTGGAAAGACCTGCCGAAGTTTCAACGGGTTTAACGTCCTTTTCCTGCCACTTGTTCATTTTGGTTATGTTGACATCGCAGTTCCAATCCTGCATAAGCGCGGTACCGCCGCGGCAGAGCATATAGAATCTGGGAAGTTTTATGAAGTTGTATGTACCGACCTCAATGTGAGCGGTAATACCGTTTTCAAATGTGATTTCGAGGAAAACGCCATCATCAACCTCATCATAGGTTATATTGGTAAGTCGGCAGTCTATCTCGGTTATCTTATACGGGAAAAGTTTGAGCGCCTGGTCGATAATATGAACGCCCCAGTCATAGAGCATTCCGCCGCCGCACTCCTTTTTCATTCGCCAGTCACCAGGTATTCCGCGCGAGCCGTGTACCCTTGATTCAAGGCGAATCGCATCACCGATTTCACCAGAATCGACAATCTCTTTCATTGCGATAAACTCTTTATCCCAGCGCCTGTTCTGATGCACTGTGAGAAGTTTATTCTGCTTGTCCTGAGCCGCTACCATTCTGTCAAAAGACTCAACTGAGAGTGCAACGGGCTTTTCACATATTGTGTTGTGGCCGCTCTCGAGCGCCTTTACAGTAACCTCTTCGTGACAATCGTTAGGAATTGCAACAACGATTATGTCAACGCTTTTGTCAGCAAAAACCGCGTCATTATTCTCGTAAACAAAAATGCCACGCTCGCGGGCAAGGTCCCTCTCCTTAGGGTCAATATCAGAAATTCCCGCAAGGGACACAACGTCACTTTTAAGAATATGATGGCAATGCCATTTTCCCATTCCGCCGTAGCCTATAACTGCAACCTTTTTCAAGAAATTCACCTTCTATATTTTTTATACTGTCTTTGATATAATTATATTGCAGTTTATTTACTCAATCAATGAAAGAATATTGTAAAACTATAACAATATTGCTTACGCCCTTGAAAATACTACCGGTTGAGGTTATAATTATAGCGATTAAAGGAAAGGAGAAATAAAATATGCAAAAATACGTCTCGACCAAAATTGCGGCTTTTTTAACTATCGCATCGACTGCGGCGTGCTCGTTTATTTCTCCCCTTTTGTTTACCACCTTTAACTCGGCTTACGGAATTTCATACACCAAACTCGGATTCTTAGTTGTTTTAAACTTCGGCACGCAACTTCTTTTTGACCTTATTTACTCGTTTTTCTCAAATAAATTAAATCTCAAAGTTTCGGTTAAACTTACCCCCGTTTTAATGTTTTTAGGTCTTTTTATCTATGCCGCATCGCCGCATATTTTTGGGAAGCACATCTATCTCGGGCTATGCATCTCAACTGTTATTTTCTCGGCAGGCTCGGGACTTTCCGAGGTACTTACGAGCCCTCTGATTGCGGCAATTCCCTCTAAAAATCCCGAGCGGCTTATGAGCAGTCTGCATTCTTTTTACGCTTGGGGCGTTGTGGGAGTTGTGGGCGTCAGCACACTTTTTATCCACCTTTTTACAAGCCAAAAGTGGCAGATTTTAACGCTTATTTTAGCAATTTTGCCGCTTGTAGCATCTGTTTTTATGCTGCTATCCCCCATCCCCGACCTTGAGGGCGAAGGCGACGGGCGACGCTCTCAAAACCCACTTAAAAACAAGACGGCGGTACTTTACATTTTATGCATTTTCTTTGCCGGTGCAAGCGAGATTACAATGAGCCAGTGGTGCTCGGGCTATCTTGAAACTGTGTTTGGAATTGACAAAGCGGTAGGCGACTTTTTGGGGCTCACACTATTCGGCGCGGCGCTCGGACTTGGGCGCACACTTTATGCAAAGTTTGGCAAAAACATTGACCGCGTACTTATTCTGGGCTCACTCGGGGCGCTTGTCTGCTATGTTTTGGCGGCGTTTTCGCCATTTCCTGCCGTTGCTGTTTTTGCCTGCGCACTAACGGGATTCTGCGTTTCTATGCTCTGGCCCGGAAGTCTTATCGCAGTTACCGACAAGGTAAAGGGCGCAGGAGTCTCGCTCTTTGCGCTAATGGCGGTTGGCGGAGATCTGGGAGCAACACTTTGGCCGCAGGCGGTAGGATTTATAACCGACAACGCCGAAAAAATCTACACTAAATTATACCCCATGCAGTCTTTCGCACCGCAGAGCGAAACCTACGCCATGCGGTATGGTATGATATTCGGCATAATCGCCCCAATTTGCGCAGTTATTTTATTCACGATTGCAAGCAAAATAAAAAGAGAGCGGACTTAAATAGTCCGCTCTTTTAATATGGCTTAGGATTGTTAGTCAAGCCTAAAATATAATCAGTTGAAGTTTTATAGTAATTTGCAAGAATTACAACAAATCTTGTCGGAATCTCTCGCTTGCCCGTTTCATAAGTGCTGTAAACCCTCTGATCAATTTCCAGAAGCGCAGCAACTTCTTTCTGAACAAGGTCTCTGTCTTCACGCAGATCTCGGAGCCTCGGATAATACATAATATCACCTCTTGGCTTTATTATATGTACTATCAAAAAATAGTATTGATTTTACTATCGAATTATAGTAAAATAGCAGAGAGGTGATTTTATGAACGAGTATAAAAAACCGTATCTGATTTTATTTAATGCAATAACCGACGCGACAAGAAAAATTAATGAGAACGACATTTTTATGGCAGAGCAGATATTAATAAAGGCGCAAGTTGACGCTGAAGAAGCGTTTATAGAGGCTAACGATGAAGCGATTACTTTTTTAGAAATTACGCACAATAACAATTTGTAAGAGAGGAAGCTCTCCCCTACATTTTTTTAATTATTCTTTATTCATTAAAAAAAGCGGACATAAATAGTCCGCTCTTTTTTTATTGGTCTTGACCAAAATCTTTTATGTAAGCCTCAATGAGTTTTTCGGGCCAGTTTGATGTCGGCTCGAGTTTTCCGGTAAAGAAGCGCAGGGTCTTGGGCTCGTGGGTGAACCTAAGTCCGCCGACAAGGTGGCGGTGGTCATAGAGCCATTTTACTCTATCAATGACATACTCGGTCTGCGAGAGGGTAAACACACGTCTCGGGAAAGCAAGGCGCACCATTTCAACCGAGGCAATATGCTCACTACCATCGGCGTTGCGCTCCTCTGACAGCGTTCCGCGCTCCATCCCTCTGATGCCGCCACAAAGGTACAGCGCCGCAACAAGCGCTCCTGCGGGGTACTCCTCTGCAGGAACATGGGACAGAACCTCTCGCGCATCAATATGCGCACCGAGTCCGCCGCCGGGGGTTACCATCGGAACGCCTAAAGAGTCAAGCGCTCTTACACAGTGGTCAATAAACTGCGGACCCTGAGAAATAACATCAAAATCCATAGTTTCCTCAAAGCCAACGGTCATCGCTTCCATCTCTTTAACCGACATTCCGCCATAGGTTAAAAAGCCTTCGAACATTGTTACATAGTCCTCAAGGTCGTGGAACATGTTCTCATCGCGAACCAGAATTCCGCCGCCTCTTGCAAAGCCGAACTTACGCGCCGAGAAGTAAATGATGTCGAAGAGGTCGGCAATCATTCTGGTTATCTCCGCTATCGACTTGTCCTTCATCGACTCCTCACGGGTCTTGATGAAGTAGAGGTTGTCCTGAAGGAGAGATGCGTCAAGTATCGTGGGAATGCCGTGAGCCTTTGCCAGCTCGGTTGCTGCCTTCATATTCTCGTAGGATATGGGCTGACCGCCGATGAGGTTTGTGCCCGCCTCGAGTCTCATATACGCAATATTATCCGCGCCTTCCTTTGCGATGCACGCCTTCACTTTGTCGAGGTCGATATTGCCCTTGAAGGGAAGGTCGCTCTTAGCCTCGAGTCCCTCGTCGCGCACAAGCTCCTCAACCCTACCGCCAAGACGCGTTACGTGCGCCTTCGAGGTGGTGAAGTGGTAGTTCATTATGATGCAGTTGCCGGGCTTTACGAAATGCTGAGCAAGGATATGCTCGCAGGCTCTGCC